>JBCCVY010000108.1:0-10219 GCA_039194725.1 Pseudomonadota bacterium | reverse complement strand
TCGAGATATTGCCGGTGTCGGCGCGGTGGCAACCACCGGAGACCGGACAGTCCACCGGCTCCGCGCCCTTCGCTTTGACCATCTCGCCCAGGCGCTTGACTTCCGCCTCATCGGTGGTCGACATCTCCATCCAGACCTTGCCGGGCGACAGGCCGTCAAGAATGCCGTCAGGGCCTTCCATCACGTCGGAGCATGCTGCCGGTGACGGCAGGCAGGTGATGATCACATCACAGATTTCAGCCATTTCTCTCGGGCTGTCGGCCCAGCCGGCACCGCGGTCGATAAATTTCTGTGCGGCATCGCGGTCCAGATCGCGGACCACCGTGTCGATGCCGTTGCGAATGAGGCTGCCGGCCAGTTTGCCGCCGACATTGCCCAGTCCGATAAACCCGACCTTCATGGCCGTTCTCCCATGGTTGCGTTCAGTTGAGATCAGTCGTTCCAGGCGGCATGGGTTTCGCTCGGCGCGATATGCAGCCCGTCGTCATCGCTATAGGGGTTGGCCAGGGCCACCTCTTCATTGAGCTCCACGCCGAGCCCCGGTTCCTTTGGTGGAATGACGAAGCCGTCCTCAAACTGCATTGGTCTGACCAGTATGTCAGCATGAAAACCGCCCCATTGCTCGATGCTCTCCAGGATCAGGAAATTCGGCGAACACGCAGATATCTGCACGTTTGCAGCACCCTCGATCGGACCGCAGTACAGATGCGGCGCAATCTGCGCGTAATGGGCTTCCGCCATGCCGGCAATCTTCTTCGCCTCCAGCAGGCCGCCGACACGGCCCAACGCCATCTGCAGAATAGAGGCAGCGCCCAACTCCAGCACCCGCGCAAACTCGTACTTGGTGGTCAAGCGCTCGCCGGTGGCAATCGGCACTTTCGTGGAGCGTGCGACTTTCGCCATCTCCTCCGGCATTTCCGGCGGGCATGGTTCTTCGAACCACAACGGATCATAGGGCTCAAGGCGGCGCGCCATGCGGATGGCGCCGGCGGTGGTGAACTGTCCATGGGTCCCGAACAGCAGATCCGCCTGGTTGCCGACGGCTTCGCGTATCCTGCGGCAGAACTGTTCGGATACATCCATGCGCTCCAGGCTGGGCATGTGCGGGTCAAACGCCGTGTAGGGCCCGGCGGGATCGAATTTCACCGCCGTGAAGCCCTGGTTGACATAGTGAAGCGCGCGCTCCGCGGCCACGTCCGGATTGTTATACACATCGTTGCTGGGGTCGGAGTAGGCGTAGGCGTCTATGTCGGCATCCGCGTACAGGTATGTGTAGGAGCGCAGCTTGTCGTGTACACAGCCTCCCAACAGCTCATACACAGGCTTGTCCACAGCCTTTCCACAAATGTCCCACATGGCCATCTCGATGCCCGACATGACGCCCAGGAGGGAAATGTCGGGACGGCCGGAATAGCCCCTGGTGTAGGCCCTGCGCCAGAAGGTTTCGATGTGAAACGGGTCATGGCCCTCGACATTGCGCTGGAACACGTCCTCGATCATGGCAACCACCACGTCGGGCGCAAAGCTGGCCGTATAGACTTCGCCAACCCCTTCAATGCCATTGTCGGTAACGAGTTTCAGAAATATGAAATAGCGCCCGCCGCGGCGCGGTGGTGGATTACCCACGATGAAGGTTTTCAGGCCGGTGATTTTCATCGGGTGCGCTCCAAATATGCCGGGCTCCGGTACGGAGGGTAGGACCTGAACGGTAATCCTGAAACCGGGTTTACGACCTATAAGCCTCAGAAAGCGAAATCGCGATAGACCCGGGTGACGTCGCCGCCCCAATTGCCTTCGTAAAGCGTCAGCAGTTCGTCCGCATTGGACCGGCCGGACTGGGCTATTTCGTCGAGCACGTCGATGAACTTGGCTTCCGTCTGTTCCGCCGGTCCTTGCACATTGCGGGCTTCAAGGCCGGCCCGGCAGATAGCCAGAGCTTCAATGGCAATATCCTGCAGGCTGCGGCCGGCAATGGTGGCATCAAGTCCTTTTGCCGGCACTTCGTCGCGCAGCGCCTGGCGCTGCTCTGCCGTCCAGTCCTTGACCAGGTCCCAGGCCGCATCCAGCGACGCCTGCTCATACAGCAGTCCGGTCCAGAACGCCGGCAGGGCGCACAGTCTGCGCCAGGCACCGGCATCGGCGCCGCGCTGTTCGATGAACTTCTTGAGTCGGACTTCGGGAAAGATGGTGGTGATGTGGTCGGCCCAGTCCTTCATGGAGGGTCTTTCACCGGGCAGTTGCGGCAACTCGCCAGCCATGAAGGCGCGGAAACTTTCGCCGGAACAGTCCACATAGTCACCGCCGCGATTGACGAAGTACATGGGAACGTCAACGGCGTAATCGACATACTGCTCGAAACCGAACGCCTCATCGAACACGAACGGCAGCATGCCGGTGCGGTCAGGATCGGTGTCGCGCCAGATTTCAGACCGGAACGACTTGAAGCCGTTCGGCTTGCCTTCAGTGAACGGTGATGCTGCAAACAGCGCCGTCGCCACCGGCTGCAGGGCCAGGCTGACGCGCATCTTCTGGCGCATATCCGCTTCCGACGAGAAGTCCTGGTTGACCTGAACCGTGCACGAGCGCAGCATCATGTCCCGGCCAAGTTTGCCTTTCTTGCCCATGTATTCGCGCATGATCTTGTAGCGGCCCTTGGGCATGACGGGAATGTCTTCACGCTTCCACAGCGGATTGAAGCCGAGGCCAAGGAAACCGATGCCGAGCTCGTCGCCCACCTCGCGCACCTGAGCCAGGTGCTCATGCACCTCCTGGCAGGTCTGAAACACGTTTTCCAGCGGCGCACCCGACAACTCGAACTGACCACCAGGTTCCAGAGACACATTGCCATAGGCGACCGGATCGGTCAGGCCAATAATCCTGTCGCCTTCCATCGCCGGCGTCCAGCCGAAGCGCGCGGCGAGACCCTCCAGCAGCGCCTTGATGGAGCGCTCACCGTCATAGGGAACCGGGCGCAGGGTGTCGGTGAGGAAGGCAAACTTCTCGTGCTCGGTGCCCAGGCGCCACTCGGCCCGAGGCTTGCAGCCGGCCTCCAGGTAAGACACCAGCTGCGCCTTGTCTTCGATGATGGCGCGGGTCTCTGCGGTATCCGGAACGGCCACACTCATGGGGAAATCCGCCTTAAATCAAAGCACGCCGGTCGCACCGGACGTGCTGTCAAAACATCTGCCGAACGAACGTCTAGCCCGGCACTTCCTCAAAGGGCAAGTCAAACTTATTTGTCCGTTTCAGTTGTCTGTGCGCCAATCTCCCAGCACCGACTGCACCAACGCCAGCACAGCCACGGCAGCGGTGTCCGCGCGCATGATGCGTGGTCCCAGGGACAGGGCCACGACATTCGGCAGCGACAGGATCAGGTCACGCTCGTCTTCGGAAAACCCGCCTTCCGGCCCGAGCAATACGGCGACGGCTGCGGTCTTCACCTGTTTCAGCGTGTCTGCGGGGTTTGCCCGGCCGGCGCGCTCGTCACAGAAGATCAATGTCCGGTCATCCGGCCAGCCTGCCAGGATGCCGTTCAGTTTTTCCGGCTCTGCGACATCCGGCACATAAACCATGTTGCATTGCTCGGCCGCCTCGATGGCGTTGGCGCGCAGCCGGTCCAGGTTCACCTTGCCGGCAATTGTGTGGCGGGTGATGACAGGACGTATCCGGCGCACACCCATTTCAGTTGCCTTTTGGGCCAGATAATCCAGCCGGGCCGACTTAAGCGGTGCAAACAGGTAATCAATGTCCGGTGGCAGCAGCGCCTCGCGCAGGCGCTGTTCACAGGTCACCCTTGCAGCCTTGCGGCTGGCCAGCGACACTACACACTGCCACTCACCGTCAATGGCGTTGAACAGGCGCACCGGAGCGCCTTCGGCTGAGCGCAGCACGGTCACCAGATAGTGCGACGCCTCGCGCGGAAGCGTCAGCTCGCCGTGCGCGCTCAATGTCTGTTCACAAAACAAGCGGGGCACCCGCCCCTGCGACATGGCCATGACGTGCTGCCTAACCTGTCTTGCTGACAGCTGCCAGACGCGCCGCGTTGCGCGTTGCGATCTGCTTTGTTTTCTGCCCGTTCAACTCAACCGGCGCGCCATCCGGGCTGACCGGCTGCTTGAAGGTGAAGACCTGTTCGCCGGCGCCGTGCTCATGCAGGTGCAAATGCTTTGCACAGGCCTCGCGCCAGGTGGGGGTATGGTTTTCCGGCACCCACCACAGGGCGTATGGCGGCCATTGCGGCGGCTCGAACCATTCCCGGCCATGACGCAGTGCCTCTCCGTGCAACCCCTGATAGGCAAACGCCATGGCTGTTTCCAGGTCCCGCCACAAAGACAGGGTCTGCGGAGTCCAGCCGTCGCCGCGTTCTTGATAAAAATGCGGAAACACATACTCGCCCCACATGTCCGGGCCCGGCTCATCCGGATACCCGGAATGCCCGAGATAACCTTCCGCCAGCGGCACCGCTGCCAGGATCGGATCATTACGGACATGAAAGCCGTCATTTGCCGGATCATCCGCCGGTTTTGCGAACACCCCGAAGGTGAACAATGCGAGCCTGCAGTTCAATATGCCTCTCCCGGGAGCAATAGAATTCCGTGCAGCATGTGTTGCAGCATTCGTTTGATGGTTTCAAGACGCGAGTGATTAGGCTAACACTCGATCCAATGACGCAGACAACCGACAATGACGGCCGGGTGGCCGATGCCGTGCGCGAGCACTGGGCCGACAGGCTGCTGCCGCGCGCCACGCGTCCCTATGCCCGGCTGGCACGGCTGGAGCGGCCGATCGGCTGGTGGCTGCTGCTGCTGCCCGGCTGGTGGGCCATCGCACTGGCGCAGACCGCGTCAGGCGGCGGCATGGCCAACTTGTGGTACCTGACGCTGTTCTTCATCGGGGCCGTGGTCATGCGCGGCGCCGGCTGCACGTTCAACGACATCGTCGACCGCGACTTTGATGCCGCGGTGGCCCGCACCAGGTCGCGTCCGATACCGTCCGGCCAGGTCAGCGCCGGGCAGGCCAAGGTGTTCATGATCGCACTGTCGCTGACCGGCTTCCTGGTCCTGATACAGTTCAACTGGTTCGCCATCGGCCTCGGCGTGCTGTCGCTGGCCACGGTTGCCATCTATCCGTTCATGAAACGCTTCACCTACTGGCCGCAGGTGTTTCTCGGTATTGCCTTCAACTGGGGCGCCCTGCTCGGCTGGGCTGCGGTGCGCGGTGAACTGGAACCGCCTGCGATCCTGATGTATCTCGGCGGCATCTTCTGGACACTGGCCTACGACACCATCTATGCGCACCAGGACAAGGAGGACGATCTGGCGATCGGCATCAAGTCCACGGCCTTGAAATTCGGGGCCGCAACGCCCAAGTGGCTCACCGGGTTCTTTGCCCTCACTTTCATCATGCTGTTTGCATCGGGGTTTTTCGCCGGCGCCGGGATTGTCTTCTACACCGGCCTGGCCGGCGCCGCGCTGCACGCTGCCTGGCAATTGGCCCGGCTTGACGTGGATGATCCCGACCGCTGCCTGATGCTGTTTCGTTCCAACCGCAATTTCGGCCTGATCGTGTTTGCCGGAATCATGCTCGATAACCTAGTAAGGCTGCCATTATGAGCGCACCGAACACCTTTTCGTCTGCTGAGCAGTTTCTGGACCTGGCACAGCAGGCCGGCGCCGATGCTGCCGATGTGCTGGCCGTCAGCGGTACATCGGTGCAGGTCAGGGTCAGGGATGGCGCCACCGACAAGGTGGAACGGTCAGAGGCCACGGATTTCGGCCTGCGCGTTTTCGTCAGTGGCGCCAGCGCGGTTGTTTCCGGCACGGCGCGCGGTGCGCAGGATTTCAAGACTTTGGCAGAGCGCGCGGTTGCCATGGCGAAAACGGCGCCGCCGGATGCGTCTTTGCATCTGCAGGACACCACCGGAAAGACCGAACCGCCGGACACGCTGGAGCTGGCCGACGATGCCGAGCCGGACACCGACACCCTGACTGAGCTGGCGCTGGCGGCAGAAGCTGCGTCCCGGGAGGTAAAGGGAGTTACCAAGACCGACGGGGCTGCAGCAAGTGCCGGGCATCGTGAGATCGCGCTGGTGACCAGCAACGGGTTTTCCGGCGCCTACCGGCGTACCGGCTACTCCATCTCCGCCTCGGCAATCGCCGGTGAGGGCACGTCGATGGAGCGCGATTATGATTACTCCTCGAAAGTGCACTTTGCTGACCTAGAAGACGCTGGCGGCATCGGCAGACGGGCCGGTGAACGGGCGGTACGTGCGCTCAATCCACGCAAGATGGCATCTATGAAATGCCCGGTGATCTTCGAAGCTCGCCTGGCCAGTTCATTCGCGTCGCTGCTGGCGCAGGCCGCCAACGGTTCCGGCGTGGTCCGCGGCACCAGTTTTCTCAAGGACATGATGAACAGGCAGGTGTTTGCAAAGGGTGTTTCGATCATCGATGATCCGCTCCTGGTGCGTGGATTGTCGTCGAAACCGTTCGATGCTGAGGGCCTGTTGTGTGAACCGCTCAACCTTGTTGAAGATGGTGTATTGTCAAACTGGCTGCTCGACGGGCGCACCGCCGCCAAACTGGACATGACCAGCAACGCCAGAGCGGCCCGGTCGACCAGCGGTCAACCGACACCTTCATCGACCAATCTGTGGCTGGTCAATGGCACGGTTTCGGCACAGGACATGATTGGCTCCGTCAGCGACGGCATCATGATCACCTCGATGTTTTCCTCTGGCGTGAACATGGTAACCGGAGACTATTCCCGCGGCGCGGCCGGCCTGCGCATCGAAAACGGCGAGATCACCCATCCGGTGAGCGAGATCACCATTGCCGGCAACCTGAAGGACATGTTCATCAACCTGACACCAGCCAATGACCTTGAGATGAAATCAAGCACCAATGCCCCTACATGCATGGTGGAAGGAATGACAGTTGCAGGCGCCTGAACTCACAGCAGCCAACCAGTGGCAGAAACAGCATGCATTGTTGTGCAACGCCGTGCGCGAAGCCGGCGAGCTGGCCCTGCGAATGGCCAATGCCGGGGTCGGCAGCTGGGACAAGAAAGACGGCTCGCCGGTGTCCGAGGCCGATCTGGCGGTCGATCAAATGCTGGCGGCGAGACTGCTGGCGGCGACACCTGATTTCGGCTGGCTGTCTGAAGAAACGGCCCGCGAAGACGCCATGCAGCACAAGCAGAATGTCTGGGTGGTTGACCCGATTGACGGCACCTCGGCTTTCCTGAGCGGTTCTGATCACTGGTGCGTCGGTGCCTGTCTCCTGTCGCAAGGCCGGCCGGTTGCGGCCGCGGCCTTTGCCCCGGCGCAAGACAGGTTCTATGACGCGGTTTCAGGCGGCGGTGCGCGCCTGAACGGCAATATCGTGCGGGTGTCGCACAAGTCGAAGCTTGACGGCTCCATGTTTGTTGCCCACAAGAGCGCCATCAGCCGGAACAAATGGAAATCCCCGGTGCCGCAAATCAACTGTGCCATGACCACATCGCTGATCCTGCGGCAGTGTGTTGTCGCCAGCGGCGAGTTCGACGGCGCCATTGCGTTTGGCAAGAAACACGACTGGGACCTGGCTCCCGGCGACCTGATCGTGCATGAGGCGGGCGGATGTACGCTTGACCTCGACGGCAGGCCTTTCATCTACAATCGCAGCAGCACCCGCCAGAACGGTCTCATGGCCGGCTCGAAAGCACTGCTTGACGAGATCGGGGAACGGCTTCATACGGTTGCAGCCTGAACAATCCGTCATCTTACAGCACAGGAATGAAACGTGATGTCCGATACCGCCAAACAGTCCGATCAGTTGCTTCACCTCGTGTTCGGTGGCGAACTTGAAAGCCTGGACGGCGTGCGCTTCAAGGATCTCGACAAGCTCGACGTGGTCGGCATCTACCCGAACTATGCCGCGGCGGAAGAGGCCTGGCAGGAAAAGGCGCGGGCCACCATAGACATCGCCGAGATGCGCTATTTCATCGTGCACCTGCACCGCCTGCTCGATCCCGAGGAGTGAGGTTATTTCAGCTCCACATAAAGCCTGCCTGACTTCTGGGCGGCGAGCAGCCGCAAGTCGTCATCAGTTTCCGTGTCTTCATGCAGCAGTTTGCGAATGTCGTCACAGTCGCGGGTCATCTGGGCACCCAGGGCGTCAAGATCATCAAATTTGCGGTCCGGCCTGATCATGTCGACAAACTCAACCGCCAGCTCATGCCCATACAGGTCGCCGTCAAAATCCAGCAGAAAGACTTCCAGAAACACCCGATCGGTGTCGAAGGTCGGGCGCCAGCCGAAATAGGCGGCACCCTTCAGCACCTCCTGCCGGTCCGCCGACAGATCCCGCACCCGCACCGCATAAATGCCGTGGCACGGCTCCATGCCCGGATCGAGCATGATATTGACGGTTGGAAATCCGATTGTGCGGCCGCGCTGATCTCCCTTGATGACTTTGCCGACCACCGTCCAGCGATACCCCAGTTGCGCATTGGCCTGCTTGATATTGCCGGCGTGCAGTGCGGCACGCACCGAGGATGATGAAAACGGCGACGTGCCGTCCTCCCGAGTCACCTGTTCCACTATCGTCACGCCGAAGCCAAACTCCGCACCCAGTTCCTGCAGCAATGACGGGCTGCCGCGCCGACCCTTGCCGAAATGAAAATCATAACCGGACACGATGTGGCTGATGCCGAGGGCGCGCACCAGGTAACGTTCGACAAAGTCTTCCGCCTCCACCGCTGCGAGGTCGCGATTGAACGGAATGGCGGCACAGAAGTCGACGCCGAAACTGCGCGCCAGCGCCGCTTTCAGACGCGGCGGCGTGAGCCGGAAGACCGGCTGCTCAGGCTGGAACACCGACTTGGGATGCGGCTCGAACGTCACAAGCCCGGACGGGCAACCGGACGCCTTGGCGATGTCGATGGCGGTGGCCGCCAGCGCCTGATGGCCCAGATGCAACCCGTCAAAGTTGCCGATTGCCACGCATGCGCCTCGCAGCGCACCTGTCACTTCGACCTGATCGACTAGTTCCAGCATGAATCAACGATCCCAAAACGGCAGCATGCCGCAATCGCGAACGCCCGGCTCAGGCCAATTCCCGGGACTGCGGTTTTCCATAAATGGCATGTGCGTTCATTCATTACCACACCAGCCCGGCTGATACGGCGGCCACCCGCAGCCCGGGCATGGCACGGCTCAGTTCAACCGCGATGGCATGCTTGTCGGCATTTTGGTGATCATCGGCATGAATGCCGCCGGTGATGAAGTGGGCTGCCAGACCGTTGGCGCGTGCCCCTTCAATATCGGTCGGCAATCCATCGCCGATCGCCAGCACCTGAGATTGTTCAACATCCCGTTTGATAATCTCGCCGGCCTGTTCAAGGGCCACCTGGTATATGGGCGCATACGGTTTGCCTGCCATCTCGACCTGGCCGCCAAGCTCTGAATACACGTCAGCCAGGGCACCGGCACACGGATACAGCTTGCCGCCGACACCGACCACCCGGTCGGGATTTGCACATATGAACGGCAGGTTGCGCTGCTGCATCTGTGACAGCACGGGACGGTAGTCGTCCGGCGTTTCCGCCTTACCGCCGTCGCGGCCGTCATTGTTCAACCCCGTGCACAGAACGGCTTCAGCCTTGTCAAGCGCGATCCAGTCAACCGGCAGGTCCTCAAGCAGGCTTTTGTCCTCATCAGGACCCAGGTGGTAAAACCTGCTCCCGGCCCGGCGCCTGACCAGTTCGCGGGTTACATCGCCGGAACTCACCACCGCATCATAGGCACTGTCCGGCACGCCGAAACGGCGCATTTGCGGCACGATCACATGGCTGGGCCGGGGTGCATTGGTGATCAGAACAACGCAGCCGCCGCGGGCCCGGTGCCTGCTCAACGCGTCGGCAGCGGACGGATAAACCTGGCGGCCGTTGTGAACCACGCCCCAGACATCGCACAGCCATACAGGGTAGGCAGCACTGAGATCACGCGCCGCATCGGCAACTGAAGGAGACGTGCTGGTGGACATGACAGGACTTATGCAACCTGTGCTGCACTGGACGGATGGAGCGCGCGCTCACGCACAGCGCGCGGGCTGGAAAATCCCGGCCCGCGTCCAAGCGACGACGCATGCATCAAGGATGCCGCGTCGTCGGGTTGCTGCACGCCGGACGCGATCAGGGCAATGTTGTTGGCGTCGGTCATCTGCAGCAACTCTTCCGC
>JBCCVY010000107.1:0-10259 GCA_039194725.1 Pseudomonadota bacterium | reverse complement strand
ACCAATTGCTCAGCATACTTTGCCAGTTGCGAGCCATTGGTGGTCAGGGTCAACTCTTCCAGCGCGCCGGTTTTCAGATGCCGCGACAGGTTTTCGAACAGCGACATTATGTTGCGCCGCACCAGCGGTTCGCCGCCGGTCAGGCGCAGCTTCTTGACACCTTTTTCAACGAACACCGAACACAGCCGGTCGAGCTCTTCCAGCGTGAGAATGTCTTTCTTGGGCAGGAAGGTCATGTTTTCCGACATGCAGTACACGCAGCGGAAGTCACAGCGGTCGGTCACCGACACCCGCAGGTAACTCACATGCCGTCCAAACGGATCGACCATCTCAGACGCCGCCTTGGCGGGAAGTTCAATGGAGTTGTTCATGCCGTCATATTTGGCGACAGCCAGCGGTCTCGTCAAGCAGCAACGGCCTGATTTGAAAAACCCTGCCGCACAGTGGAATGGTACGCGCGAATACAGGGGTGTGTTTGGCACGCTTGTTGCGTGGCATTAACCAATCCGCCCGATATGGCGCGATTTGAACAGGAAAAGACGTTTCCGCTGTTGATTATGGTGAAAAAATGATCACTGTTGCTAAATTGTCAGGCAAGCGTTTATGTTTGCCTCATCAAAAAACGAGACCGGATAGCGAAATATGCGGTCATCTGGGTGGAACGTTGTTCGGGGTGTTGAATGGGTAATGCTGGTGGATCCGGCGAACCGATGGTTCGCTTTCAAAACGTTCAGAAAAGTTACGACGGTGAGACGCTGGTTGTAAAAGATCTGAACATCGATATCGCCACAGGTGAGTTTGTCACAATGTTGGGCCCGTCGGGTTCCGGCAAGACAACAACGCTGATGATGCTGGCCGGTTTTGAACCAGCAACCCACGGCGAAATCTATCTCAACGGCAATCCGATCAACAATGTGCCGCCGCACAAGCGCGGCATTGGCATGGTGTTCCAGAACTATGCGCTGTTTCCGCACATGTCGGTTGCCGAGAACCTGGCATTTCCGCTGGCCGTCAGGGGCATGTCGAAGTCCGAGCAGGAAGACCGGGTCAAGAAAGTGCTGGAAATGGTGGAACTGCCGGAGTTCGGCGGTCGCCGCCCGGCGCAGCTTTCAGGTGGACAGCAGCAGCGTGTAGCCGTTGCCCGCGCCCTGGTTTTTGAACCCGACCTGGTGTTGATGGACGAGCCTCTCGGCGCCCTCGACAAGCAGCTGCGCGAGCAGATGCAGTACGAGATCAAGCACATTCACGAATCGCTTGGTGTGACCGTTGTGTACGTGACCCATGACCAGTCCGAAGCGCTGACCATGTCGGATCGTGTCGCGGTTTTTGAAGATGGTGTCATTCAGCAATTGTCCAGCCCGGAAGAGCTGTACGAGCGCCCGGAAAACTCGTTCGTCGCCCAGTTCATCGGCGAGAACAACAAGCTGCGCGGTACGGTGCAGGGCGTCGGCCAGGACAAGCTTGCCACGGTGAAGCTGGATTCCGGTGATGTGGTCAAGGCGCTCGCAGTCGGCATTGGATCGAAGGGCGAACGCACGTTGTTGTCGGTTCGCCCGGAGCGGGTGTCCATCGAGCCGAAAAAGTCCAAGAACACGGTGACGCTGACCGGCAAGGTCGAGGAGCTGATTTACCTGGGTGACCATATTCGCACGCGCATGTCGGTTGCCGGGCATACCGACTTTATCGTCAAGGTGCCCAACAATGCGCACCATCACGAGCTCAGCGAAGGACAGACAACCACGGTTGGCTGGGAAGCTGAGGATTGCCGTGCGTTGGATGATATGGCAGCCTGATCAAAGTTTGAGAATTCTGTTCTGCCTCAATAGTGAGAGCAGGGCGGTTTACCGGGGGTTTTGTTGAGCCCCCGTTCTACCAAAGGGAGTAAGTCTGAATGAAGAAATTTTTAACAGCAAGCCTGTCGATTCTGGCACTCGGAGCTGTTTCGACAGCCGCCAGCGCCGAAGGCTCGATTACGGCTGTTTCGTGGGGCGGTGCCTACACGAAGAGCCAGGTGAAAGCTTATCATGAGCCCTTCACCGCCAAGACCGGCATCAAGATCAACTCGGTCGATTACTCCGGCGGCATTGCCGAAGTGAAAGCCCAGGTTGAAGCCGGCAACGTGTCCTGGGACATTGTCGACGTTGAACTGTCCGACGCTGTTCGCGGCTGCGATGAAGGCATCTTCGAGAAGATCGACCACTCAACCCTGCCTGCAGGTGCTGACGGCAAGCCGGCTCAGGAAGACTTCCTGCCCGGTACGCTGCATGAGTGCGCCGTTGCCAACATCGTGTGGTCAACGATTTACGCCTACGACGACACCAAGATCGGCGACAAGAAGCCAACCACCATGGCTGACTTCTTCGACACCAAGACTTGGGCCGGCAAGCGCGGCCTGCGCAAGGGTCCAAAGCCGAACCTTGAGTTTGCTTTGATCGCTGACGGTATCGCCGCCAAGGACGTTTACGCCGAACTGGCAAAGCCTGAGGCAATTGACCGTGCCTTCGCCAAGCTCGCCACCATCAAGGGTGACGTTGTATGGTGGGAAGCAGGTGCGCAGCCTCCGCAACTTCTGGCTGACGGTGAAGTGCTGATGACCACGGCTTACAACGGCCGTATCTTCAATGCTGTCGCTGCCGAGAACAAGCCGTTCGTCATCGTGTGGGATGGTCAGGTTTGGGACATCGATCTTTGGGCAATTCCAAAGGGTGCCCCGAACAAGGACAAGGCACTTCAGTTCCTGAAGTTCTCCACCGAGACCGAGCAGCTTGCCAACCAGGCAAAGTACATTGCCTACGGTCCGGCCCGCCTGTCTTCCGCTCCGCTTGTGGGCAAATATGAAGACGGCAAGATCGACATGGGTCCGCAGATGCCGACGGCACCTGCGAACCTGACGAACGCCGTTCAGAACGACTTTGAATGGTGGGCAGACAACCAGGACGCGCTGAACGAGCGCTTCAACGCCTGGCTTGCACAGTAAGGCTTGTTCAGCCTGTGGCCGGACGGGGCTGTTACCCGTCCGGTCGTATTTGGTTCTTTTTATGAGATGATTTGACTGCGATATTTGAGTCCGCCGACAGCGACGGGGAAAAGGGCATATCATGACCGATGTAACTGCATCTGGCGTGCCGGGGGAAATAACCACCACTGATGGTGTACCGCTAAAGACGTCCTTGGCGCGCGCCACCCGGCGTCAGCGCATCCAGGCATTGGTGCTGGTGTTGCCACTGTTGTTGTTCCTGCTCGTCGCCTTTGTCCTGCCCATTGGCGAGATGCTGTTTCGCTCCGTCTACAGTCCGGTCGGCAGCAATGTGCTGCCCAACTTTTCCAAGGTGATCCAGGAATGGGACGGTGAGGACCTGCCGCCGGAATCCACCTTCGAGGTGTTCGTCAAGGACATGCGGGCGGCCCGGGAAAACAACGAGATCGGCAAGACCGTCGGTAACCTCGCCACCCGCATCAACTATGAGATTCCGGGCTCGCGCGGCCTGTTCACCAGGTCGGCGCGCAAGCTCAAGAACATTACCGAAGGCCCGTACAAGGAAGCCCTGAT
This sequence comes from Pseudomonadota bacterium, assembly GCA_039194725.1. Lineage (GTDB taxonomy): Bacteria > Pseudomonadota > Alphaproteobacteria > Rhizobiales > Aestuariivirgaceae > Anderseniella. Next base: position 6,709 of record JBCCVY010000107.1, on the reverse strand, counting down.
CGGTTTGGACAAGCGCTGGGAAAACCAGCACATCTGGCGCACGCTGCAGCGGGTGTCGCATGACTACACGATCTCCTTCTACCTGGCCGCGCTTGACCTGAAATATGATGCCAACAACGACATTGTCCGCGCCGACCCGCTGTACCGCATCTATGTGCCGATCATGTTCAAGACCCTGTGGTTGTCCGCCCTGATCACCGCCATATGTCTGGTGATTGCCTATCCGGTGTCGTACCTGCTGGCGACATTGCCGCTTCGAACATCGAACCTGTTGATGATCATGGTGCTATTGCCGTTCTGGACCTCGCTTCTGGTGCGAACCACGGCCTGGATTGCCATGCTGCAGACCGAGGGTATTGTGAACGACATACTGGTGTTCACCCAGATCATTCCTGAAGGCGGCCGCATCCAGATGGTCTACAACATGACTGGCACAATCGTTGCCATGGTGCACATTCTGCTGCCGTTCATGATCCTGCCGCTGTATTCGGTGATGAAGACCATCCCGCCATATTATATGCGTGCGGCACGGTCGCTGGGAGCAACCGGCACCTATTCGTTCGTCAAGGTGTATTTCCCGCAGACCATTCCGGGCATAGCAGCCGGCACGCTGCTGGTGTTCATTCTGGCTATTGGCTACTACATCACGCCGGCCCTGGTGGGCGGCAATGATGGCCTGCTGATCTCCAACCTGATCGCCGACCATATCAAGAAGACCCTGAACTGGAGCCTGGGAGCTGCTCTTGGAGCCATCCTGCTGGCCATCGTTCTGGTGTTCTACTGGCTCTACAACAAGCTTGTCGGCGTCGACAATCTGAAGTTCGGGTGAGGAGGCGATCATGACCATTCTCGACAGAATTCCCGCACCCGGTTACGTCGCTTACGTCATTGCGGTGATTATTGCCTTCTTCTACACAGGCACGCTGATCGCAACCATCGGCTTCGCGCTGGTGCTCGGGCTGCCACTGTTCTTCATGAGCGAGTTGCCGGCCTACGCGACCTGGTTGGAGAAGTTCGGCCAGTACATATTCCTGCTGGTCTGCACCTGCATTTTCATTTTCCTGATTACGCCGGTGCTGGTGATCATGCCGTTGTCGTTCAACGTGGAGCCGTACTTCACCTTTACCGAGGGCATGCTGTCGCTTGATCCGAACGCGTATTCGACCCGCTGGTACAAGGACATCTTCCTGTTCGGCATGAATGATCCGGACCGCACCGAGGGCTGGTGGTCAGACATGTGGAACAATGCCACCTGGGTAGGTGCTGCCTTGAACTCGTTCAAGTTCGCCGTTCTGTCCACCATCGTGGCCACGTTCTTCGGCACGCTGGCCGCTCTGGGACTGTCGCGTCCGGAAATGCCGTTCCGCTCTGCCATCACCAGCCTGCTGATCTCACCGATGATCGTGCCGCTGGTGATCACCGCCACCGGCATGTTCTTCTTCTATGCCAAGAAGGACGTGTTCCCGTTCTTCCCCGATGGTCTCATCAACAATGACCTTGGCATCGTCCTGGCCCATGCAACGCTTGGGGTGCCGTTTGTGATCATCACGGTGACTGCAACCCTGACCGGTTTCGACACATCGCTGATCCGGGCGTCGAAAAGTCTTGGTGCCAATGGCTGGACCACGTTCCGCAGGGTCATCATGCCCCTTATCATGCCCGGCATGATTTCCGGCGCGCTGTTTGCGTTCATAACGTCGCTGGACGAGGTTGTTGCCGTGATCTTCCTGGCTGACGTGCACCAGGTCACCATTCCAAGGCAGATGTTCTCCGGCATCCGCGAGCAGATCTCTCCGACCATCCTGGCGGTTGCGACCATCCTGGTCTTGATCTCGATCGCTTTGCTGGCGACACTGGAACTCCTGCGCCGCCGGTCTGAGCGTCTGCGCGGCCTGTCGCCCGGATAAACACCTAGGGTCCTGACCTTAGCGCAAGAGACATGAAGTCATCATGAGCAGTAGCAGCATTCGTCAGCACCTATCGCGCAGGCGGATGTTGTTACTTTCTGCCGCCGCAGGCGCCTGCGGCACGGCCGGTGCGTTGCATCTTGCCGCTCCTGGCAACGCCCAGGCCGGAGGAGAAGTGGACCTGATCCTTGTGCTGGCGGTCGACTGTTCCTACTCGGTCGATGCGCGCGAGTTCCGGCTGCAGATGGACGGCATCGGTCACGCCTTCCAGACCAAGGAGGTGCAGCGTGCTATCGAGAGCGGGCCGCTCGGGCGAATAGCCGTCACGGTTTTCCAGTGGTCGGACGCAGAGAACCAGGCTCTGTCGACGCCGTGGACGGTGATCGACGGTCCTGCATCTGCCAACGCATTCGCCCAGAAGGTGTTCTCGATCCAGCGCGAACTTGCCGAGGGCGGCACCGCAATCGGAGCCGCCCTGCAGTTTGCCGCGGCCGCGGCAACAGCAGCGCCGTTCACCGCACTCAGGCGGGTCATCGATATCTCGTCTGATGGCCGCAACAACCGTGGCGAGATTGTCGAGGTGGCCCGCGATGATGTGGTCGCGCGAGGCATTACCATCAATGGGCTGGCCATCTTGAACGAGTGGCCGACGCTCGACCATTACTTCAAGAAATCGATCATTGGCGGGCCGTATCACTTCGTGCTGCCGGCAAATGACTACGATGCCTACCGCGAGGCGATTTACCGCAAGCTGATCAAAGAAATCACCGGTCCGGGCCTGTCGTGACTGGATCGGTATGACTTTTGATTGGATCAATCAAAAGTCATGAAACTGATCGCACAAAAAATGCCGGCGCAACACGGGGCAAGCTAACCCCTGTTGCGCTGGTCGTCAGGCGGCTTCCGCCAGCAGGGCGTCAAGATCGAGGCGTTCCGTGACCATGGCAAGCGTGCCGTCCTCACTTTTCGGCCAGTCGATTTCGGGCCGGTCCCAGTAAAGCTCCACGCCGTTGCCGTCCGGGTCGCGCAGATACAGCGCCTGTGACACGCCATGATCGGATGCGCCTTCGAGCTCGTAACCGGCAGCTGTTATCCGCTTCAGCGCATCGGCCAGATCTGTCCGCTCCGGGTACAGGATGGCCAGGTGAAACAGGCCGGTTGTGCCGGCGGGTGGCGGCGAACCGCCTTTGCTCTCCCAGGTATTGAGGCCGATATGGTGATGGTAGTCACCGGCGGCGATGAATGCCGCCTGATCGCCGTAGCGCTGCTTTACGGCGAAACCCAAAACGCCGACATAGAAGTCCAAGGCACGCTCGATATCGGCGACTTTCAGGTGGACATGGCCGATGCGCGCGCCGGTTGCGACCGGCTTTTGCGGGGCGGGGTCTATGTTCTTGAGCATTGCTGGTCTCCTTGCGTCACGCATTGCCGGATGCTTTGCGCGCCGGCATATCATCCACCGCATAGGCGCCGCTGCCAAGCATCGCCTGCACCACCAGAACCACGGCCCAGAACAGGGGATATTCCCAGCCGCCGCCCTGATTGGAGAACACCCAGCCATTGCCGGCATGTGCCCAGGTGGCGCCGAGCAGGATGGGGACCATGGCAAGTGAGACGAGCCGGGTCTGGAAACCGGCGACGAGTGCGATGCCACCGGCAATTTCGACAAACGCTGTAACATAGGCGAGGAAGCCGGGCAGGCCGAGGGATTCAAAGAACCCGGCCGTACCGGGCAGGGTAAAGACAAACACTTTCAGCAGTCCGTGCGCTATTGCGGCTATGCCCAGCGTAATGCGGAGCAGGGCAGTGCCGTTGTTTGCGGTCAGTTGTTCATTGTTCATTGCAGTGGACCTTTCTATCATTGAAGTTTCGTTTGAGTGACAGATAGGGCATTTTCTGCTGGAGATAATCTTTTGAATATGGGATATATTATCTCCTTTAAGGAGATAATATGGATCGCCTGCGTGCCATTGAGGTGTTTGTCACCATTGTCGATCAGGGCAGCTTTGCAGCTGCTGCCGATGCGCTGGGCATGTCGCGCAACATGGCATCGCGACATCTGGCGGATCTTGAGGCCCACCTGGGTGCCCGCCTGCTGACCCGCACGACCCGCTCGCACAGCCTAACCAGTACCGGTGCTGTCTATCTCGAACGTGCCAGGCATGTTCTGGTCCAGCTTGACGAGGCCGACCGCATAGCCGGCCTTCACACCCTGACCCCGCGGGGCAGGCTTGCCTTGTCGGCACCCATGTCGTTCGGCGTCCATCATGTGGCGCCGCATCTCGGCAGGTACACCGCATCCAACCCCAACGTCATCGTGGACATGTCACTGAACGATCGCACAGTCGATCTGGTTGAAGAGGGTTTCGACGTCGCCATTCGCATCACCGGCAAGCTGGCGGACTCCAACCTGATTGCCAGGCGCATTGCCGATGTCCAGGTCATTGTGTGCGCCAGTCCTGGATATATCGCCAGCCACGGCAGTCCTGACACGCCGGCCGCGATAAGCGATCATCGTTGTCTAGGGTACACTTTTGGCCATGAAGGCAATGTATGGTCCTTGCGTGACGGCAACGGCACGGTTGAGCAGGTGCGCATCTCGCCGGCGGTCTTGGCAAACAGCGGCGATGCCATCGAGGAACTGGCGATCGCCGGTGGCGGACTGGCTCTGCAGCCGGACTTTATTGCCAGCCGCGACATCGCGTCGGGCAAGCTTGTCCGGGTGCTGCCTCAATGGTCAGGCGGTGTGCTGGGCGTATATGCGCTGTATGCCAGCAGGCTTTATGAACCGTTGAAAGTGCGCAGTTTTGTCGATTGGATCGCCGAGTTGTACCGCCCAAAACCGCCATGGATTGTTGAATTCGAGCCGAAATGAGAAAAAATTGCAACGAGGACTTGGCAAATCAGTGCAAAAACCATGACAATAATGTGACGGGCGGCACCCTGCGACTTGATTTCTGACGGCGACTTGAATTCTTTTTCAACGGCAACCTGAATTTGATCTTTCCATGAGCAACCCATATCCGCATTTGTTTACGCCGATAACCATCAATCACAAGCGGCTTAAAAACCGCATTGTGTTCGGCGCCCATACCAACAACATGGCAGAGAACGGACTGCCGTCACGGCGAACCAAGGCCTACTATGTTGAACGCGCCAAGGGCGGCGCCGGCATGATCGTGGTCGAGCCGGTGCCGGTGCATGCATCCGGTGTGCTGACCCGCGGCAATTTCCGCGCCAATGACGATGCCATCATTGCGCCGCTGCGCAAGATCAACGAAGCCTGCAGCAGCTATGACACCGTCATGCTGCATCAGCTTTATCACGTCGGCCAGCATGGCGACGGGGCCAACTCCTACCATGCCAACTGGTCTGCGTCCGGCATGCCGTCCATGCATGATTCAGACGGCGGACATGCGGTCAGCGAGGCCGAGATCGAGGAACTGATCGTGTCGTTTGTGGCGGCCGCCGACCGTGCCCAGCAGGCTGGATTTGACGGCGTTGAGATCTTTGCCGCCTATCATTCCCTGGTCGATCAGTTCTGGACACCCTGGTCCAACCGGCGTGATGACAAATGGGGTGGCAGCCTGGAAAACCGGGTCCGGTTTTCGGCGGAGATTTTCAAGCGTATCCGCGAGGCCTGCGGCTCAGACTTCATTATCGGCATGGCCGTGTCGGTTGACCAGATGGCCGAACCGGCCCTGTCTCTGGAAGCTCTGAGCGAAATCGCCGCCTGGCACGATGAGCGCGGCTTGATGGATTATGTGACCTGCGGTACCGGCAGTTATTTCCGCGACCAGCCGATAATTCCGACCCACGTTCATGAAGGCGTCGAGGGTGCGCATCTGGCTGATCATCTCAAACACCACATGCGCCATGCCCGGGTGCAGGCGGAATCCGGCATTCATTCGCCCGAAAAGGCCGAACAGCTCATTGCGACGGGCCAGGCCGACACCTGTTCCATGGTGCGGGCCCAGATCGCCGATCCGCATCTGGCCAACAAGGCACAAGCCGGCAACGGGGCCAGCATCCGTCCGTGCATCCACTGCAATCAGCAGTGCATCGCCAGGCGCTACAAGGACTACTGGATTTCCTGCCTGGTCAATCCATCGGTGGGGCGTGAATGGGAATGGCGCGGCGACAAGATAGCCAAGACCGAGCGGCGCAGGTCGGTTCTCGTGGTAGGCGCCGGGCCGGCCGGCCTGGAAGCCGCCCGGGTGGCTGCGGAGGCCGGGCACAAGGTCACGCTGATCGAACGTGGACCGATGATCGGCGGCCAATGGCATCTCGCCGGCCGCCAGCCGACGCGCTCCAGAATTGCGGACCACATCAAGTGGTACGAGCACGAACTGGACCGCCTGGGCGTGGACATCAAGCTCGGAGAGGCTGCAACGCCGCTGACCGTGCGCCACCTGCATCCCGATCACATCATCGCGGCAACCGGCATCAAGCCCGTCACTTCAGGGTTTCAGCGCGCCTTGCCCATGAACGATGTGCTGCCCGGCCACGACGAGGATAATGTCATCAGCTACCACACCGTCATGGAGAACGCCACGATGATCGGCGAGCGGGTTCTGGTGCTGGATGATCTGCATTCCTGGCGCGGTATCGGCACCGCGCTGTTCCTGGCCGAGGCCGGACACAAGGTCACCGCCATGACCTCCAAAGGGGTGCTGGCGGCGGAGCTTGCCGGCACCGGGGCGGACAGCGTGGCCCGTGCCCGCTTTGCCCGCCACGGCGGCGTTGCCCTGACCGACACGGCACTGCAGTCATGGGGCAAACCCGACAATGAGGGGTCCGTT
>JBCCVY010000106.1:0-10260 GCA_039194725.1 Pseudomonadota bacterium | reverse complement strand
GGTGATGAAAGAACTGGCGGAAAACGGCCTGCTGCACAAGTCGGCGAAGACCGTGAACGGCAAGACACAGTGGGCCAACATCAAGGGCGCAACCTGCTACAACCGGGACGTGATCCACAGCCTTGAACAACCCTTCAAGGAGAATGGCGGCATTGCCGTGCTGCGCGGCAACCTGTCCCCGTCCGGTGCGGTGCTCAAACCATCGGCCGCCACCGCCGGCCTGATGCAGCACCGGGGCAGGGCGGTGGTGTTTGAGGATATCGACGACTACAAGGCACGTGTCGACGACCCGAAGCTGGACATCGACGAGACTTCGATCATGGTGTTGAAGAACTGTGGTCCCAAGGGCTATCCGGGCTTTTCCGAAGTGGGTAACATGGCGCTGCCGGCCAAGCTGCTGAAAAGGGGCGTCACGGATATGGTTCGTATATCCGACGCGCGCATGTCCGGCACCGCCTATGGCACCGTCGTGCTGCATGTTGCACCTGAGGCCGCCGCGGGCGGCCCGCTGGCGCTGGTACGGGAGGGCGATATGATCGAACTGGATGTGAAGGGGCGAAGGCTTCACCTTGACGTGTCCGACGCGGAGCTTGCCGCGCGCAAAGCTGAATGGCAGCCGCTGGAAAGCCCGGCGCGTGGCTATGCAAAGCTGCATGAAGATCATGTCATGCAGGCAGATACCGGTTGCGATCTGGATTTCCTGGTCGGCAAGTCCGGCGCGGAAATTCCGCGCGAGAGTCACTGACGTGATCGAGCTGGGCGATATCGAATTCATCGGGTCGGGGCTGAAGCGGCCCGAATGCGTGCTGGCTCACTCATCCGGCCTGATGATTGTGCCTGACTGGACCGGTGCCGGCGGGGTCAGCCTTGTGGCGCCCCATGGCGGGTCGATCCGGCATCTCGCCGCTGATCGACCCGACTCAGATCCGCTGCGGCCCAACGGAATAGCGCTGGAAGGTGGCGGTACAATACTGTTGGCCCATCTTGGCGATGAAGCCGGCGGCCTGTACCGGCTGCATCCGGACGGAACGACGGAAACCGTTCTGTACAAAGTGGACGGTAAGGCATTGCCACCGTGCATTTTGGTGATTTCGGACGGCGGTGGCGGCCTGTTTCTGACTGTATCGACGCGGCGCGTGCCGCGAGCGCTCGGCTATCGCAAGGATGTGGACGACGGTTTCATCGTGCACATTCCCTACCGTGGCAAGCCGCGCATTGCAGCCGACGGTCTCGGCTACACCAATGAATGCATGCTGCACCCGTCTGGACGCTGGCTCTATGTAAACGAGACCTTTGTTCGAAGACTGTCCCGCTTCAAGGTGACCGGGAGAGGCAAGCTCGGCAAGCGGGAGACCGTGTGCGAGTTTGGAGCCGGGATCTTCCCGGGCGGTCTGGCATTTGACGCCGGCGGCAATGCCTGGGTGACCTCCATCGTCTCCAATTGCCTGGTCAGCGTCTCTGCAGAAGGCGAACAGATGATCTGGCTGGAAGATTTCGATCCGGACCACCTGGCCTGGGTGGAGGAAGCCTACCAGGCAAGCGAGATGGGCAGGCCGCATCTCGATGATGTCAGGTCGCAGTGTCTGCGCAACATCTCCAATCTGGCGTTTGGCGGTGTGGACCTGAGAACCGCTTATCTCGGGTGCCTGCTGGGTGACAGTATCGCCTCTTTCGAAATGCCGGTTGCCGGTCATCCGTTGCAACACTGGCAGGCCGATATCGAGCCTTTGCTGAAGGCTAAGGGCCTGGCGCAATGAGCGAATTGAAGGTGGCCGTGGTTGGGGCGGGGTATTTCGCCCAACTGCACCATGACGCCTGGATGCGCATGGACCGTGTCGAACTGGCCGGCATCTGTGACGTGAATGCCGAAGCCGCCGAAGCGGCGGCCGGGACCCATGGGGTTGCCGCCTACACCGACGTGGCCGAGATGCTGGCCGACACCCGGCCCGACCTGGTGGATATCGTCACGCCGCCGCCATCGCATCTTGAGCTTGTCCGCACATGCATGGCCAAAAAAATCCCGGTGATCTGCCAGAAACCGTTCTGCCTGACCCCGGAGGATGCAAGCGAAGCTGTGTCCCTGTCACAACGGGCGGGATGTTTCATTGCGGTGCATGAAAACTTTCGCTTCCAGCCCTGGTACCGCAAGACGAAACAGGTGCTCGATGACAATGCGCTGGGCCAGGTCTATCAGGTCACCTACAGGCTGCGTCCCGGCGACGGCCAGGGGCCGGATGCCTATCTGGACCGGCAACCGTATTTTCAGAAGATGCCAAAACTGCTGATCCATGAGACCGGCGTGCACTGGATCGATACGTTCCGGTATCTGTTTGGCAACCCGACTGCGGTGTTTGCCGACCTGCGGCGGCTTAATCCGGTGATCGCCGGCGAGGACGCCGGCATCGTCATATTCGACCTGCCCGACGGGGTGCGCGGGGTGCTGGATGGCAACAGGCTGGCTGACCATGCAGCCGACAATACCCGGCGCACCATGGGTGAAATGCTGATCGAGGGAGCTGAGGCAACACTGCGGCTGTCCGGTCAAGGCGAGTTGTGGCTGCGCAAGCACGGCAGCATGGCCGAGACACAAATTCCATGTGAGTTCGTTGACACAGTATTTGGCGGGGACTGCGTGTTCAACCTGTGCGCCCACGTGGCCGGACACATGCTGGACGGGACGGAACTGGAAAACGAGGCGTCGGATTATCTTGTCGTGCAGGGAGTCGAACGGGCAGCTTATCTGTCGTCGGAAAAACGGTGCTGGATTGACGTAGCGTCTTGTCTATAACAGGGGATCATCGTTTGATGGTATCCGTAACACCCTGAAGTAATGCAATTTTGACTGGTATTTTTTGTGGAACTGACACTTGAATCAGCCTTCTCCACCGGCGGGATGGTGGGGCATTTCGCCTATCTGCTGCTGGTTGTGTCGATGCTCATGCGGCGCATGTTCATGCTGCGCATCTTCGTCATTCTGTCGGCGACGGTGGCAATCGCCTATGCGCTGATCTGGCTCAAGGATCCCATCGGTGTGTTCTGGGAGAGCCTGCTTGTGGTGGTCAACGCGGTGCAGCTTGCGATCACCTGGCATCAGAATCGCTCGGCCCGGTTTTCAGAGGAAGAGACGGTATTCATGCAAAGCCATCTGCCGAGCCTGTCGCTGTCCGACCGGCGCAAGCTGCTCAATCGCGGTATCTGGATATCGGGCGATGTCGGCACGGAACTGACAACGGAAGGCAATCCGGTCAGTCATCTGGCTTATCTGGCATCGGGCCAGGCCCTGGTGATCTCCGGCGGCCGTGCCGTGGCGGTCTGCGAGCCGGGCACGTTCATCGGCGAGATGACAGCCCTGCGTGGCGAACCGGCAAGCGCAACGGTGAAGGTCAACAAGGCCGCAAGATACTGGGCCATCGAGGCGACACAGCTGCGCGAGCTGGTCAGGAAAAACACCGACATCGGCGTGGCGCTGGAAGGCAGCTTTGCCCGCAACATGCGTGACAAGCTGGTGCGATCCAACAAGTTCATCCAGGATTCAGGCGGCGTGATCAGCCCGTCGCCACCGGGTGAACCGGTCACCAAGGACGATCGCAAGCCGGGAGCCAGTGTTTCATGAAGCCTGCCATGCCCGGCATTTCATATCAGGGACAGGTGCTTGCGAAACCGTCCGACCTGGCGTCCGCTCTCGGCAATACCGGTGTCGATGTGGTGTCGTCGCCGGCCACCATCGGGTATCTCGAGATGGCGTGCCACCATGCGTCAGACCGGTTCTTTGACGACGGCGAGGCGAGCGTCGGCGTTGGGTTTGACATGCGCCATGTCGGTGCCGCCACGCCGGACCTGCCGATCGATGTTGCCGCGGAATTGATTGCGGTCGATGGCCGCCGGCTGACATTCTCGGTTGAGGCGACCCAGGCCGGCAAGCAGATCATGACCGGGACGCATCAGCGCGCGGTGGTCGATCTGGCGCGGCTGCTGGCCGGGACAAAAGGTCCGGTGGCTGCCGACACGCCGCTGGTGCTGACCGGACGGATGTTGCAGCTGTCTGACGTTGAAGCTGTTGCCGTCGACGGGCGCCCGGTGGAGATAGCAGATGAGTGTCGCGGCCAAATGGCAAAAGGACGCGCAGTCGTTGAGCGCTACTTCAGGGACAATGTTCCTGCCTATGGCCTCAATACCGGTCTCGGCGTGCGCGCAACCGACATGCTGTCACCCCAGGAAGCTGCGGCGTTTTCCGTCAAAATGGTGCGTGGTCGGGCGCAGGCGATCGGCGAGCCGCTGCCGGTGCCGGCGGCACGTGCGGCCATGCTGGTCCGGCTCAACACTGTGTTGAGTGGTGAGGCGGGTGCAGGCCCGGCGGTTGCGGACGCACTTCGCGATGCGCTCAACGGCGGCGTCACGCCGGTGATGCCGGCAACCGGGTCCATTGGCGCCGGTGACCTGGTCGTTATGGCGGCCATCCCGCACGCCCTGATGGGGGAGGGCGATGCGTTTTTTGACGGTGAACGCATGCCGGGCGCGGAAGCCTTGCGCAAGTCTGGCCTGAAGCCACTGGTGCTGGGACCGAAAGACGGTTTGGTCTTGTGCAACAATCAGGCGCATTCAGCTTCGTTCGCCTGCCTGGCGGCGCGGTCGGCCCGCACACTGCTGATTGCGGCCAATATCTCCGCCTGCCTCGTCATGGAAGGTTTCCGGGCCAATGTTTCGCCGCTGGGTTCGGCTGCCGCCGGTCTCAGGCCGCAACCCGGTCAGATCGAAACGGCAGCGGCGTTTCGCGAGCTGCTGGACGGCAGCGCTTTGATGCAGGAAGGCGCAGCGCGCCGGTTGCAGGACCCGGTGTCCCTGCGCTCTGTCATCCAGACGCACGGCAGCGTGCGCGCAGCCCTGGACATGCTGGAGGCTGCGGTCGACGTGGAGATCAACCATGCACCGGACAATCCGGCTGTGCTGCTGGCAGAAGACCGGATTGTCTCGACTGGCAATTACCACACGCCGTGGCTTGGCCAGGCCCTTGATGCCACAGCACGCACCCTGGCGGTTCTGGCCAACGACGTGGTGTCGCGCATTCACCGGCTGTGCACGCCGGACATGTCCGGCCTGGCGCCGCTGCTGTCGTCAGCGGCAACAGACCGGGCCGGTTTCGGGCCGTTGCTGAAGCCGGTCGAGGCGCTGCGGGCCAGCATCCTTCATCTTGCCAATCCGGCACCTGTCGTGCCCAGCTTCAATGCCGGCGGCGTGGAAGACGCCGCCACATTCACCCCGCTGGCGGCATCGAAACTGATGCGGTTGTGCGAGCAGTTGAGCTATCTGCTGGCCTATGAGTTGCTGGCTGGCGCGCAAGCGCTGGACCTGGCAAAACCCGATGGCATAGCGCCGCGCATGGCTGAAGTTCACCGGCAGGTGAGAGCGTTGTCGGCGTTTCTGGATGATGACCGGCCGGTCGGGCGGGAGGTCGAGGCCATTGCGCGCGACTTGGTCCTGACGGGCAAGCTGGCCAGACGACCCTAACGGTAGACCAGTTGCTGGCCGATTCCCAGTTTCTCTGCCTTCTCGAGCATGGCGGCCCCCAGGGCGATGTCGGACAATGACAGCCCGCGATGCCAGAACAGGATTGTCTCGTCGTCGCGCTCGCGGCCTGGCCTGGCGCCGGTGACAATCTGGCATAGCTCGCCATGCACGGTGTCTTCGGAAATGAGCCCGGCATCAATGTGCGGCTTGAGCGCGCCGAGACTGCCGGCGCGGAACTGGCTGAAATCATCGATGACCACCTTGTTCATGATATCGGTCATCGTCATATCCAGCGCTGACACGGTGCCATAGGGGATGACACAGGCGCCCGGCTTCACCCAGTCGGCCTTGAACAGTTCCTCGCGCTCGGTCAGTCTCGAGGCTTCGACCATGATATCCGCACCGGCCAGGCAGTCGTGCCAATTGTCGGTCACGACAATTTTCTTGCCAAGATCGGTTTCAAGCCTTGCAGCGAACGCCTCGCGGCTTTCCGGGCGGCGCGAGTGCACCCGTATCTCCTCGAAATCATACAGGTGATCGAGCAGCCGAACGTTCCAGTAGGCGGTGCCGCGGGCACCGACATGGCCGAGAACTTTTGAGTCCCGGCGGGCCAGGTGTTTGGCGCCGACGGCGGTCAGGGCGCCGGTGCGGGCATCGGTGATCAGGGTGGCATCGAGAATGGCGCGCGGCATGCCGGTCTGCGGATCAAACAGGTTGAGCAGGGCATTTTCCGACGGCAGTCCCTTCTTGTAATTGTCGACAGAGTCGCCGACGATCTTGACGCCGGCCAGGTCAAGCGGCGCCACGTAGCCGCGCAGCACATTGAAATGTCCGTTGAAAGCGGGATCAGGCGTTAAGTGCATGCGCGGCTCGATCACCGCGCCGCCGGGTGTGCCCTGCGCCATCAGGCCCTGTTCGACCGCCGCGATGATCTCGTCATTGGTCATGGCCAGCCGATCGATGTCCGGCCCGTTTAGCCAGGTCAGCGTCACAGGCTCATGTGGGCTACTCATGCGGATTTCTCATGCGGGTTTCAGTCTTCCCGTATTTTCCAGGTGCTCGACGATTTCGCCGGCGGTTGTCTCAGGCGATTTCTCGGCGGTGTTGATGGTGATTTCGGCGTTTTCGGGTACTTCGTAATCGCTGTCGATACCGGTGAAGTTCTTGATCTCGCCGGCGCGGGCCTTGGCGTACAGTCCCTTCACATCGCGGGCCTCGCAAATCTCCAGCGGCGTATCGACGTGGACCTCGATAAACTCGCCGGCTTCCAGCATGTCGCGCGCCATGCGGCGCTCGGCCCGGAACGGTGAGATGAAGGAGACCAGCACGATCAGACCGGCGTCCGCCATCAGTTTGGACACTTCCGCGACGCGACGGATGTTTTCAACCCGGTCGGCGTCGGTGAAGCCCAAGTCCCGGTTGAGGCCGTGGCGGACATTGTCGCCGTCGAGCAGGTAGGTGTGGTGGCCCAGGGCGGCGAGACGCTTCTCGACAATGTTGGCCACGGTTGACTTGCCCGAGCCCGACAGGCCGGTGAACCACAATACCGTCGAGCGCTGGTTCTTGCTGGTTGCCCGGGTTCCCTTGTGGATGTCCAGCGCCTGCCAATGGATGTTGCTGGCCCGCCTGAGGGCGAAGTTGATCAGTCCGAGACCGACCGTTGCGTTGCTGATTCTGTCGATGATGACGAAGCCGCCAAGGTCGCGGTTGTCGGCATAGCTGGTGAACGGCACCTGCTCGTCAAGACTCAGATTGCACACGCCGATCTGGTTGAGTTCCAGTGTCTTGGCGGCGGTGTGTTCCAGCGTGTTGACGTTGACCTCGTATTTCGGCTGAGCCAGTTTCGCCGGCACCGTGCGGGCGCCAAGCTTTACCAGATAAGGCCTGCCCGGCAGCATCGGGTCTTCACCCATCCACAAGATGTGGGCCTCGAACTGGTCAGCAACCTCGACAGGATCATCGGCAGAACAGATGACGTTGCCGCGGCCGGCGTCGATTTCGTCGGCAAGTGTCAGCATGACAGCCTGACCGCTATGCGCCTGATCCAGGTCGCCATCGTACGTGACGATGCGGGCTATGGTGCTTTCCCGGGCCGATGGCAGCACCTTGACCTTGTCGCCCTGCCTCAGGGTTCCCGATACCAGCGTGCCGGCAAACCCCCGGAATGTGTGATCGGGCCGGCACACCCACTGGACCGGCAGGCGGGCGGGCTGATCCTGGTTGGTCAGCGTGATGTCGACGGTTTCCAGGTGCTGCAGCAGGTTCGGGCCGTCGTACCACGGCGTTGCCGCGCCGTTTTCCGTCACATTGCAGCCGGTCAGTGCCGACACGGGGATGCAGGTGACGTCGCCTGCGCCGATTTCCTTGGCAAACGCAAGGAATTCTTCCTCTATGGCGCGATAGGTGGCCTGGTCATAATTCACCAGGTCCATCTTGTTTACCGCCAGGACCAGTTGCCGGATGCCGAGCAGGGTCACGATATAGGCATGGCGGCGGGTCTGGGTCAGGACGCCGTCGGCTGCGTCCACCATCAGCACTGCCAGGTCGGCGGTCGATGCTCCGGTGGCCATGTTGCGGGTGTACTGTTCATGGCCCGGTGTGTCGGCGACAATGAACTTTCGCTTGGGCGTGGTGAAGGCGCGGTAGGCGACATCGATGGTGATGCCCTGTTCGCGCTCAGCCGTCAGACCGTCGACCAGCAGCGCGAGGTCGATGTTGTCGCCTTGTGTCCCGACCCGCTTGGAATCCGCTTCGAGCGCCGAGAGCTGATCATCGAAGATCAGTTTCGAGTCATACAGCAGGCGACCGATCAGGGTCGACTTGCCGACATCCACCGATCCGCAGGTGATCAGGCGCAACATGTCCTTGGCCGACTGTTCGGCCAGGTAGGCGGCGATATTGCCGGCGGTAAGGTCTAGGGTCTGCATCAGAAATACCCCTCCTGCTTCTTCTTCTCCATCGAGGCCGACCGGTCGTGATCGATCGCCCGGCCGGTCCGCTCGGAAGTGGTGGCCACCAGCATTTCAGCGATGATCTCTTCCAGTGTTGCGGCGCTGCTTTCAACGGCGCCGGTAAGCGGGTAGCAGCCAAGCGTGCGGAAGCGCACCATGCGCTCCTGCGGTTTTTCACCGTCGTTCAGCGGCATGCGCTCGTCGTCGACCACAATCAGATCGGTGCCGCGTTTCACGACCGGCCTCGGGACGGCGAAATACAACGGCACAATGGGAATGTTTTCATCACGGATGTACTGCCAGACATCCAGCTCGGTCCAGTTGGACAATGGGAAGACGCGCATGGATTCACCCTTATTGATGCGGGTGTTGTAGGCGCGCCAGAGCTCCGGGCGCTGGTTTTTCGGGTCCCAGCGGTGTTGCGCATTGCGGAACGAGAATATGCGTTCCTTGGCGCGCGACTTTTCCTCGTCCCGGCGTCCGCCACCGAAGGCGGCGTCGAAGCCATGCCGGTCGAGCGCCTGTTTGAGGGCGTCGGTTTTCATGATCTCCGTATGGCGCGCCGAGCCGGCGGTGAACGGATTTATGTTGCCGGCGATGCCTTCTTCATTGGTGTGGACGATCAGGTCGAGGCCAAGCCGGCTTGCAGTCTGGTCGCGAAACCCGATCGTCTCGCGAAATTTCCAGGTGGTGTCCACATGCAGCAGCGGAAACGGCGGTTTGGCCGGGTAGAACGCCTTCATGGCCAGGTGCAACATGACCGTGGAATCCTTGCCTGCGGAGAACAGCATCACCGGCTTCTCACACTGCGCCGCGACCTCGCGCATGATGTGAATGCTTTCGGCTTCCAGCTGTTGCAGATGATTTGGTTTGGCTAGTTGGGTCATTCGGATCTCTGAAGAACGAAGTTGGCCACGCATGAGTGCAGGTTTCATCTTGGTTTGGGGAAATTGTCAATCATTGTCCCGCAATGCCAAAAATTTGTCCTCACTGGTCATGTTGGCACTTTGCCGCAGGCCTAGCGTTCAAAGAGCGGACAACGACCCTGTCTGTCAGCAGGAGGACGTCATCATGCCAGCGCGCGAAGGTGGTAGACGCAGAGCCAGAGGCGGTAACCGGCCCGACAGGTCTGCCGGACAGCTGCCGGAACCCATTGGCGTGTTCCGCAACCCGCTGCCGCCTGTCGAACTGCTCGGCGAGGGCGACCTCAATCGGCTGATTGATGCGGCCTTTCGGGTGTTGCAGGACTCCGGGTTGGAATTCCTGTCTGCCAGGTGTCTGGACATACTGGAGAAAAACGGCTGCGGGGTCGATCACGAGACAGGGGTTGCGCGAATGGACCGCGCCACTGTGGAGCACTTCGTGGCGCTGGCGCCGGAAAGCTTCGCCGTGCATGGCCGAAATCCAGACCGCAATACGGTCATCGGCGGCAACCATGTCAACTTCAACACCGTCGGTTCACCGCCCAATGTCAATGATCTGGACAATGGCCGCCGTCCGGGGACGTACGAAGCGCTGGTCGATCTGGTGAGGCTGAACCATGCGCTGGGTGCGTGCCATACAATGGGCGGTTCGATAGTCGAGCCAATGGACCTGCCGGTGCCGACCCGGCACCTGGACAACGCTTATGCCATCCTCAAGTACACAGACCGTTCGGCCTTTGTGCGCACCGTGTCGGAGTTCCGGGCCAGGGACGCCATCGAGATGGTGGCCATCGCACGCGGTGTCGGTCTTGAACAACTCAAGTCCGAGTGCTCTTTGCTGACATCGTTCAATGTCAACAGCCCGCGCCGGGTGGACGAGG
>JBCCVY010000105.1:0-10470 GCA_039194725.1 Pseudomonadota bacterium | reverse complement strand
TCATCTTGTACGAAGTGGTCATGCGCTACTTCTTTGCCGCCGCCACACTGTGGGTAAATGAGATGTCACTGTGGGTCGCCGGCGGCATCTACCTGTCCGCCGGATTGTACGCCATGCAGCAGCGCAGTCACATTCGCATTTTCATCATCTACGACCTGGCGCCGCTGTGGCTGCGCCGTTTCTTTGACGTGCTGTCCACCGTTTGTGTGTCGGTCTTTGCGTTCGCAGTCGTCTGGGGCGGCTTTGGCGAATCAAGAGCCAAGTTCCTGCGCTGGGAGACTTTCGGCACCGCCTATGACCCGCCGATTCCAGCGACCATCAAGCCGCTGGTCCTGACAATGTTGCTGTTTCTGGCCCTGCAGGCATGTTCAAACCTGATCCGGGACTGGCCATCGGTTGCCTGGGTGCGCAAATCATTCGATGTGTTCGTGACCGTCCTGATTACCTGCCTTGCCGCACTCGCTGCATACAACCTTTTCATCGACCCGCCGGAAGGGCACGTGGTGCCGCTGAAATGGCAGCTCGGCATCGGGGTATTCCTGTTCATGTCGGTTGTAATTGTGATGGTCGGTCTGGTCAGGGACTTCAACAAGACACCGGTTCCGCATGTGGAACTGGATGAAGTCGCTGAAGAAGCAGCGCAACTCAAGAAGGTGAATCTGCCCGACGAGACCCTGTCAGGTAACCCACCAAAATCCAAGGACTAGGGGCAACGTACTTATGGATATCGGTACAATCTCGCTGATTCTGCTGCTAGGCATGCTGTTTCTGCTGGCCATCGGCATGCCCCTGGGCTTCGCCTCCGGATTTCTCGCGGTCGTTGTCATGGTGCTCAAGTTCGAGCCTACCCTGATTACTGACCCGTTCAGTTTCGGATCAGGCATCCTGACCAGCAACTTCGGCAGCGGGCCGATGAACATCCTGGCTCAGCGGCTGTACGGCATCACCACCAATTACGTGCTGGTGTCCGTGCCGCTATTCATTTTCATGGCCACATTGCTGGAACGCTCCGGCATCGCCAAGGACATGTACTCCTCCTTGAGTCAGTGGATGTCTCGCACCCGCGGCGGCATCGCCGTGGTCACCGCCATCATGGCCATCGTCATGGCCGCCATGTCCGGCATCATCGGCGGTGAGGTTGTCCTGCTCGGCCTGATCGCGCTGCCGCAGATGCTGCGCCTCGGCTACAACCAGAATCTGGCCATCGGCACCATTTGCGCGTCCGGCTCGCTCGGCACCATGATCCCGCCGTCCATAGTGCTGATCTTTTATGGCCTGATCACCGAGACATCGATCCATGCGCTGTTCAAGGCCGCATTCCTGCCCGGTTTCATGCTGGCGGGCTGCTACATCATCTACATTCTGGTCCGCACCCGCATGAACCCGGAGCTGGCGCCGCTGCCGGAACCATCGCCCGACGACATGACCGGCAAGCAAAAGGCGCTTTACGGCAGCACCCTGATCTTCCTGATCGCCGGCGTCGCGTCCACACTGATCGTGGTGAGATGGCTGTATCTGACCATCGGCAGTCAGTTCAACGAGAAGATGATCGACGGCAACACCCGCCTGATCGACAATGCCACCCTGTACCAGTATCTCGCCATTGCGCTTGTCTCGGCCGGCTTCATCTATTTCGTCGTCGGCGTCAACGTTGCCAAAACCGCCTGGGAAAAGGGCAAGGGCATGGTCGCGCCGATGATGGTCGTGTTCGTCGTGCTTGGATCGATCTATGGCGGCATCACCGGCATAACCGAGGCTGCTGCCATGGGTGCGCTGGCCGTGCTGTTCCTGATCTGGATTCGCGGCGAGTTCTCGATCAACCTGCTGCGCGAAGCCTCCATGCGCACCTTCAAGTCCACCGGCACCATCATCTGGGTGACGTTTGGCGCCACCGCGCTGGCCGGTGCCTACACCATAGCCGGCGGCCCGACCTATGTGGCCAACCTGATTGTCGGCTATGACCTGCCTACCATGGGCGTGCTGCTGGTCATGATGGTGATCTTCTTGTTTCTAGGCGCGTTCATGGACTGGACCGGCATCGTATTGCTGGTGATGCCGGTGTTCCTGCCCATCGTGCTGAAGCTGCCCATTGACGAACTCGGCCTCACCGGCGGTCTCGACTCGAGCACCATGGTGCGTGTCTGGTTCGGCATCCTGTTCTGCGTCAACATGCAGGTCAGCTTCCTGTCGCCGCCGTTCGGGCCGGCTGCCTTTTATCTCAAGTCGGTAGCGCCGCCGCACATCACGCTGCCGGACATTTTCCGCGGTTTCCTGCCGTTCATATGCATGCAGATCTTCATCCTCATGATCATCCTGCTGGTGCCGGAAATCACCACGGTATTCTTGTAGCTTAAACAATGGCCGGAGACCGAATTGCAGCCAACGTCAATCAGTGCAGTTGAAACGGGTCATTACCTGATCAAGCTTGAACAGGTGCTCACCGACTCCATGCACGGTGAAATGCACGGCTTCGAAATCGTTACCGCGAGGCTGTCGTCTGCCGATGGCGCCGAAGGCATTGGATACACGTTCACCTGCGGCCGCAACGGCGGCGCCATTGCCGACATACTGAGGCGCGAAGTCACCGGCCTGGTCACCGGCGAAGACCCGGACCGCATCGAGCACATCTGGAACAGGTTGTGGTGGGACCTGCACTATGGCGGACGCGGCGGACCGACCGTGTTGGCCATGTCGGCACTCGACATGGCGTTGTGGGACCTGAAGGCGAAACGCGCCGGCCTGCCCCTGTGGCGGCTGCTCGGCGGCAACGATCCGAAAGTGCCGTGCTATGCCGGCGGCATAGATCTCGAACTCACCGCCGACGAACTGATCAAGCAGACCGAAGGCAACCTGGCCAAGGGATTCCGCGCCATCAAGATGAAGGTCGGCCGCGAAAAACTGAGCGAAGATGTCGCCAAGATTGCCGCCATGCGCGAATTTCTCGGCGAGGAGTTTCCGCTCATGGTCGACGCCAACATGAAGTGGAGCGCCGATCAGGCGATCCGGGCTGCGCGCGCCTTCGAACCCTATCATCCGGTCTGGCTCGAAGAGCCGATTTCACCAGATGACGTCGCCGGCCACGCCCGCGTCGTGCGCGAAGGCGGACTGCCCATCGCAGCGGGCGAAAACCTGCGCACCGTGTGGGACTTCCGCCACCTGATTGCATCCGGCGGTGTGACCTACCCCGAACCGGATGTCACAAATTGCGGCGGCATCACCAGCTTCATGAAAATCGCCCACCTGGCCGAAGCCTTCAACCTGCCAGTCACGTCGCACGGCGCCCATGATATAACGGTACATCTGCTGGCCGCCTCTCCGAACCGCTCCTATCTCGAAGCGCACGGCTTCGGCCTCGACGAATACCTGGCCCATCCGCTGGTGATTGAAGATGGCTTTGCCATCGCCCCGGAACGGCCCGGACACGGCATGGAATTTGACTGGAAGGGTTTGAGCAAGATCAGCGTCTCGTAAGGTTAAGAGGAAGTGATGTCATGGAAACTCTGAACGAAGGACAAGTACAGTTTTACCGCGACAACGGCTACCTGATGCTGAAGTCGCAGATCCCCGAAGCCGAGATCGACAACTGCATCGCCGAAATCGAAAAATTCCGCGAAGAGGCCCGTCATCTCAGTGCCTCAAACGACCGCCTTGACCTGGAAGACACCCACACGCCCGACAATCCGAGGCTGCGCAGGATCAAGCTGCCGCACACCATTTCCGATGTGTTTGCGGGGCTGATGCGGTCAGACCACGTGCTGGCGCCGGTGCGCGACCTGATCGGCAGGGACCTGCGCCTGCATACATCGAAACTCAACATGAAGTCCGCCGAATACGGCGCCGCCGTCGAATGGCACCAGGACTGGGCCTTCTACCCGCACACCAATGACGACGTGCTGGCCGTCGGTATCGTGCTCAATGATGTCGGCCCGGACAACGGCCCTTTGATGGTGTTTCCGGGCACCCACAAGGGCGAGGTGTTTGACCATCACTCAAACGGTGTCTTCGCCGGTGCCATGGATCTTGAAAAATCCGATCTCAACCTGAACGATGCGGTCAAGCTGACCGGCCCGCGCGGTTCCATGTCGATCCATCACGCACGCACCGTGCACGGCTCCGATCTCAACCGTTCAGATCGCGACCGGATGCTGCTGCTCTACGAGATCATGGCCGCGGACGCCTATCCGGTGATGGGCTCCATGACCGCCTGGCCGTCACTTGAAGAGTACGATGAAAAGCTCCTGTGCGGTTCCGGCACGATAACGCCGCGGCTTGCGGACGTGCCGGTGCGCATCCCGCAGCCGCAGCCAAAGAAGACCGGGTCGATCTACGAGATCCAGTCCACCGCACAGAAACGGGCCTTCGACACAGTCATGTGACAGACGCCGCCCGATCGCGGTCTACAGGCAGGCGGTGATGCCGCCGTCCACATACAGGATATGGCCGTTCACAAAGCTGGCTGAATCCGACGACAGGAACACGGCCGCACCAACCAGTTCCTCGACCTTGCCCCAGCGCCCTGCCGGCGTGCGCTTGGCCAGCCAGGCAGAGAACTCCTCGTCCGCCACCAGGGCCTCGGTAAGCTCGGTTTCGAAATATCCCGGCGCCAGGCCATTGACCTGCAGCCCGTGCTGGGCCCAGTCGGTGCACATGCCCTTGGTCAGGTTGGCCACTGCGCCTTTCGAGGCCACATAAGGTGCGATGCCGGGCCGGGCCAGTGCTGTCTGCACCGAACAGATATTGATGATCTTGCCGCGTTTCCGTTCGATCATGTGGCGGGCCACCGCCTTGCCGACATTGAACACCGAATTGAGGTTGGTGCTCATCAGCCTGTCCCACGCGTCGTCGGGAAACTCTTCCAGCGGTGTGCGATGCTGCATGCCGGCATTGTTGATGAGGATGTCAATGGCGCCTGCGTCCGCCTCGACCTTGGCCACGCCTGCCCGGACCGCCTCAGGGTCGGTGACATCGAACACCGCCGTGGTGACCGACGCCCCGGCCTCCCGGAGACCGGCAGCAGCTTCGTCCAGCCTGCCCGCGTCGCGTCCATTGACAACGATTTCCGCGCCTGCTCCGGACAAGCCTTTGGCAAGGGCATAGCCGATGCCCTTGCTGGAGCCGGTAATCAGCGCCCGTTTGCCGGACAGGCCAAAAAGGTCTTGTACATTCATCAACAGTGCCCCTTAAACTTGTGTCAGAAACACTAATGACCGCTGTGCACCGGCACGGCAACCCCGGAGGCCGCACAAGGTGCAAACACTCACAATTCATTCCGCTAAAGACCTGAGAATTGAGCCGGCGGATGCCGGCGACCCGGGTGACGGCCAGGTGCGCATTGCCATGGCGGCCGGCGGCATCTGCGGCTCGGACCTGCACTATTACAACCACGGCGGCTTCGGTACGGTCAGGCTACGTGAGCCGATGGTGCTGGGGCACGAAGTCGCCGGATATGTGGAAGCCGTCGGTGCCGGCGTCACCTCCGTGAAGCAAGGCGACCTGGTCGCCATCAATCCGAGCCGGCCATGCGGAAATTGCAGGTATTGCGCCAAGGGCCATTTCAACCACTGCCTGAACATGCGGTTCTACGGATCCGCCATGCCGTTTCCCCACATCCAGGGGGCATTCCGGCAACAATTGCTGGTGGATGAGGCCCAGTGCGAGATTGCCGGGCCCGGCATCAGCGCAGGCGAGGCAGCCATGGCCGAACCGCTCAGCGTCTGCCTGCATGCGGTCAGGCAGGCAGGTGCCGTGGCAGGTGCCCGTGTCCTGATCACCGGCTGCGGACCGATCGGCGCACTGTGCATCCTCGCCGCCAGGCAGGCCGGTGCCGGCGAGATCATCGTCTGCGACCTCACCGACCAGGCACTTGAATTTGCCGCCCGGATCGGCGCCGACAGGACACTCAACGTATCCGCCGGACCTGACGCGCTGGCACAGTTCACCGCCGACAAGGGATATTTCGACATCTGCATCGAAGCATCCGGCAGTGAAACCGCGCTGCACGCCGCCCTCACCGTGGTGCGCCCACGCGGCCGGATCGTGCAGTTGGGCCTGGGCGGCGACATGAGCGTGCCGATGAACATGGTGGTCGCCAAGGAAATCGAGCTGGTCGGCAGTTTCCGCTTTCACGAGGAGTTCGCTGAGGCCGTGAAACTGATCAGTTCCGGCGACCTGGACGTCAAGCCGCTGATCTCGGCGACACTTCCCCTCACCGAGGCCGTGGAGGCGTTTGAGTTGGCCAACGACCGCACCCGCGCCATGAAAGTGCAATTGTCGTTTCAGGGCTGATCAGACACGCCTACCGTGTCAGGCCGGATCGGCCCCATACACAAGCCGGACACTGGGCCTGGCTGATACCGCCTCGGCTATGCGGTGCACTTGCTTGAATTCTTCGACGCGGGGATGGCCATGCGCCTCCGACAGCCATGTGGTCAGCATGAACAGGTAGATGTCCGCCGCGCTGAACCTGCCGCCAAGCATCCAGTCATTGTCACCGATGCTGTCATCCACGACCTGCCACAGTTCGCGCAGGCGGCTGACGGAGCGGCGTTTCACACTGGCCTCGGTTTCCGGTGAGGCACAGAACCGGTCCGAGTAATAGCTCATCTGGAAGGCATTCTGGATCGAGCTTGAAAAGAAGAACAGCCACTGCAGGAAACGTCCCCGATCCGGATCATCCAGACCAGGGGCAAGCCCGGAATTCGGATGGCGGTCACACAGCCAGGTGGTGATCGCGCCGCATTCATAGATGGCGGTGCCGTTGTTCACGAGAACCGGAATCCAGCCATTCGGATTCATCGCCAGCAGTTCCGGTGGCCGCGGCATGTCCATGTCGATGCTGGTTGGAATCAGCGCGTACGGCTGGTTCATTTCCTCAAGCAGGACCCGCACGCCCATGGCGGCACTGTTTTCAGCGTAATAAAGCGAATATGTCATGTCTCGGGCCTTCCGCAAGCATTTGCCTAATCGGCAACAGGCCGGTTTCTGTCACAACCGGGCGTCCCGGCCAACTCAAGAATAGGGAAGACCAGAAATAGTCCCTTAAACGCGGCCTCTTGTATCAACTGTTCAAGTCAGAAGCTGACGCTCCAAGAATTTGTTAGTTTCGAAGTGATGCGGCCGAAGCCGTTATATGCTCGACAGTCAATATGGGCGGAATCCGGACTTTCGCGACGGCTTGCATCAATGGCAGCTATGCGTAAAAAGCAACCCAAGGTGTTGGGCGAACCATTGTCCGCTCCTGACCCTTATCTTACTCTTACACTGCACAAAAAAGCGGCCCCAAAGGGCCGCTCTTCTACTGAGTGTTCTTGAGCGTCTTTCAGAAACAAGCGCATGCGGCATGGATTGATTGGATCTCCGTGAACAGGTCAAAAGTGATGTTCAGGTCATCAATCGAGGCGGCGCGCACCAGCATGTCTGGACGTGTCACAGCACTCGCGTCAAAACTTGCACAAAAACAGAATTTGGGATTGTTCGCTTCAACGCTGTGCCCGCTCACCCTCCACGAGAACGGTGCGAAGTGCGTCCACATTTAGGTCGCGCCCAATGGTTACAATCCTGGTCCGTTGATCTTCGCTTGGCCATGCTTCAAGCCTGTCTACGAGATGGATAAGATTCTGAACGCCGTGCACTACAAGAGGACGATAAGGATCGTCTGACAGTGCGACCAAACCCTTAAGCCGAAGCAAATCTCTGCCGGGAATCGACCTTAGCATTTCGAGGAATAAGGAGAATGTGGCGGGGCTGACCGGCTCGTCCAGAAAGATGACATTGCTTTGAATGTCATCTCCGTGCCGATTTGTGTCGTGATGATGATGGGCATCTTCAGGCGTGTGGTGGTGATGGCCGTGGTCGCGCGCGTGCTCGTGCTCGTGACGATGGTGTGTGTGTCCCTGCGGTTCGGATGAGTGGATCCGTTCAGCATTGAGCCAGGCAATGGCATCGTCCCCCTTACCCCGGAGATCATACGTCCCTTTTTCAAGCATGAGATTGCGCACGCTAGGCCAATCGGCGTGACGATCAAGAATGGGGGCACTCGGATTAATGGCTGCTATTCTTTGGCGGCATTTGGCAACATCATCCCCGCGCGAAGTCGCACTCAGCAGATCCGACTTTGTCAGCAGCACGGCATCAGAAAGTGCCACCTGCCTAAGCGCCTCCACATACCTATCCAGCGTTTCGGGACCATTAACTGTATCGAACAAGGTGATCATGCGTGCCAGCACATACTGCTCGCTCAAAATCTCACCCGTCGAATCATTCCAAGGATGCCCGAGAAGAGCCGCTATTATAGGGACCGGGTCTGCCAAACCCGTGGTCTCCACAATGACACGACGAACGGGGCCAATTGAGCCTTCATCTCGCTTGCGGCAAAGGTCACCCAGTGACAGGTTGATATCACTTGAGGCCGTGCAACAGAGACAGCCTGTTGTGGTCATCACCATCTCATCACTGTGCTCAGCAATAAGATCATGATCGATTTGGACATCACCAAACTCGTTGATGAGCAACGCCGTTTCAGCGAACGCTGGATCGCGAAGAAGCTCGTTAACAAGTGTCGTCTTTCCGGCTCCAAGAAAGCCCGTAACGATTGTGACCGGAATTGGCGCCATCACAAAGCCGCTTTAGCTGGCAGAATGACCATCGTGAGCCATGCTCTGTCGTTGACGTTGTAAGACCGGAATCTACTTGCTGCGGTTTTTGACACTATGCAATCAGCCTACTTGGCCCAATAGGCGCTGACGGGACACACTTTGTTTGTACGTGCTCGCCGGATGACCTCGACCCCGCCCGCGGCCACAACAAATACCCCGTGCGGTTGGTTTGGATCGCCTGAAATAACAGTCTCCCCAGCGGGAACTTCAGACAAACGACATTCAGCATCCAGACGCGCAATTTCGTGCTGCGGCAGACCATCAAAAGGCTGAAGGTCCTCAACTTAAGTCGGTTCGAGTTCGACATTTTGCGCTGGCATTCACGAGACTGTTGTATTGCAGATGAGCTTTTGCCTTCACGCGTCTGCTTATCCACGGACGACTGAGTTGAAGCCATGTGGAAGCCCGGTGCCTTATAGGCCTGAGTTTGTGAGGGCTCCTTCAGGTTGAGCAGATTCTTGGCCTTTATGTGCTGGCGCACTCTTTCCACCTTAATTTTCTCAGCATGACGTTGATGGTTGTCCACATGGCCTAGTACGGCCTGGTTGCTCGACCTAGCCATTGCTCTCCAGAGCTTATCAACTGCATTGGCCGAGGAGGAGTGGCTTCCTTATATCGCAATTAAATACTGACAAAAAAACTCAGATATTTATTACGCGACTTCCGGCACTTCAGCAAGAGACAGAAATGCCCAGCGACTCCTTTATGCAAGAAGCATTTTCCGCCCTTACTCCTTTTGGAGACCATCAATCACAGCGCCTCAACATGATAGCGGTTTCTTGATGGGTCAAAGTCCTACCTTGAAGTTCCGATCGGCGTCGTGAACCCCCTGCAGGCTCTCGGTGAATTTTGGGGGGCATAGGCGCCGAGGAATTGAGGCGTTTCGCACGATCTTATTGAACGGGCCATTCCACATGATTGATTTAGCCGAGCGGGCATTATTGGCACAAAGCAGACGTCAACTGCTGCCTAGCAAAGGTCAAAAAAGAGCTCACTCCAGCCGTTCGCTGCGCGACGAACGAACGGCAGCTATGGCTGGTGGATTCAACTGATCGCCGCAATACATTGTGCAAACTTCTCTGCTGGGTTTGATATTGCAAGGTCTTGCGTGGTCGTTCGTTCAGCTGTCTTGCAACTGCACTCAACTTCGCCTGGGAATGCACTGACAAGTCGATTCCAAATCTGACGTGTTTTGCCAATAGAATGGCGGGATCGGCAGAGCCGCATTCGCTATCTGAAAGGTGACAGAGGTCAAGCAACGAAATTAGGAGACCAATTATGACACTCTCTGCTGGCAAGAACTCCGTCACCTTCAAATCCTTCGGCGTGGATTTGGTTGGTGACCTCTACCTTCCCGAGGGTTTTGACGAGACCAAGACCTACAAGGCCATCGTGGGCGCCAGCCCGTTCCCGCAGGTAAAGGACCAGATCCCGGCAACCTACGGTCCGGAAATGGCCGCACGCGGCTTCATCTACCTGGGCTTCGATTACCTCGGCATGGGCTCGTCCCCGGCGCTGCCAGGGGAGCACAAGCAATCCCGCTATATGTTCCGGCTGATCGAAAATACCTGGGACGCCGTGTCCTACCTCGGCACCCTGCCTTTCGTCGATGAAATCTTCGGCCTGGGCGTATGCCAGGGCGGTTCAATCATCGCATCTGCCGCCGTAACCGACCACCGCATCAAGAAGATCGCCATGGTGTCAGGCATGATGGCTGCGGACGGTTTCCAATGGACCGATAGAAACGTTGTCGATCAACAAATCGCGGCATCGAACGCTTCGATGCAAAGGATGTATGAGACTGGAGAGCCGGACT
>JBCCVY010000104.1:0-10500 GCA_039194725.1 Pseudomonadota bacterium | reverse complement strand
CGACAACGATACCGCAGCAGAAGATGTCCAGTTGACCGTCTGGTCCAACGAGGCAGCCCGTTCCAGCGGGTTTCAGGGCTTCATCCTGTCCGACCTGGAGTACGGAGTGAAACAGTATCACGACCAGTTGCGACAGGTGATCCCCGTCTTGAACCAGACAGCGGCGCCGGAGAGCGGCAGCCTGGCAAGCCTCAACAATGAGCTGTTGAAGGGCCGGTTAGAGGCAAGCTGAAACGCGGCGTTTTCACGCGCCTCCGCGATCGGCAATTTGCTGATCAAGTTCCTGGCGCCTTTGCTGATAGAACATGAGCAACGCCGCGATTGCGACGCAAACGGCAACAAACAGGATGATGATGGTCGCAAGTGCGTTGATGTCCGGCCGCAGTCCCAGCCGAATTCGCGAAAAGATCAGAATTGGCAATGTGTTGGCGCCAGGTCCTGTAACGAAACTGGCGATGACCAGATCATCCAGTGACAAGGTGAAAGCCAGAAGCCAGCCGCTTATCATGCCCGGCGCAAGACGTGGAATTGTAATTGCGGTCAGAACTTTGAACGGCTTGGCGCCCAGGTCCAGCGCCGCTTCTTCAAGCGTCTGGCCCATGCCGGTCAGGCGGGCCTGAACGATCACCGCCACGTAAGCCAGCGAAAAGGTGATGTGGGCGATGGTGATTGTGGTAAATCCGCGCTCCGCGGGCCAGCCAATCCACTGCTTCAGCGTAATGAACAAAACCAGCAGTGACAGGCCTGTTATCACCTCCGGCATGACCAGCGGCGCAACCAGCATGCCGCCGAACAGCGTCCGCCCCCTGAACCGGCCGAAGCGCACCATCGCCAGACCGGCCAGCGTGCCCAACAGGGTCGCGAACGTGGCATTGACGAAGGCTATCTGGAGGCTGAGAGCAACCGCATTCCACACTTCTTCGGACTCGAACAACACCCCGTACCAGCGCAATGACCAGCCACCCCAGACCGGTACGAGTTTTGAATAGTTGAACGAATAGATGACCAGCAGGATCATCGGGATGTAGAAGAACGCCAGGCCGATGGCGAGCATCACTGACAGAAATCTGGAGCGTTTACCGTACATGGGTCATTGCTCCTCCGCGGCCTTGCCCTGGAAATACTGATAAATCGTCATGGGCAACACGAGCAGCACCAGCAACACAATGGCGACGGCGGACGCAACCGGCCAGTCTGTGTTGGCGGAGAACTCGTTGAACAGCAGGCGTCCGATCATCAGCACATTGCCGCCGCCGA
The DNA here is from genome assembly GCA_039194725.1 of Pseudomonadota bacterium. Taxonomy (GTDB): domain Bacteria; phylum Pseudomonadota; class Alphaproteobacteria; order Rhizobiales; family Aestuariivirgaceae; genus Anderseniella. Next base: position 9,243 of record JBCCVY010000104.1, on the reverse strand, counting down.
GCAGATCAGGAATTACGTACTCGCCGGTTGCCGGAATGAACACAAGCAGCGAACCGGCAATGATGCCGGGTACCGTCAACGGCAGCGTGACTTTGAAAAACGTGTTCACGGGTCGCGAACCGAGATCTGCAGCTGCCTCGTTCAAGGTATTGTCGAGCCGCTCCATGTTGGCGTAAAGCGGCAGGATCATGAACGGCAGATAGGTGTAAACGATGCCGATATAGACCGCGAATTCGGTGTAGAGCATGCGAAGCGGCTCGTCGATCAGGCCCAGCCAGATCAGCAGATTGTTTATGGTTCCCTGGTCGGCCAGAAGCCCCATCCACGCATAGACACGCAGCAGGAACGAGGTCCAGAACGGCAGTATGACCGCGAACAGCAGCAGCCTCTTTGCAACCGGTCCAGATCGGACGATGCCATAGGCCATGGGGTAGCCGATCAACAGACAGACGATCGTCGAAATGATCGAGATCTTCAGCGAGTTGAAGTACGTCCGGTAATACAGATTGTCGGTCAGGATGTAGACGAAGTTGTCGAAGACCAGCCGGATGTTCATCACACCCTCATCGGTCCATTCAATCATATTGGAGAATGGCGGGCTGGCTATGACGATCTCCGCCAGGCTGATCTTGGCGACGATGAAAAACGGCAGCAGGAAGAAAACCAGCAGCCAGGCGTAAGGCAGGAACACGATGATGGATCGCCATTGCGCCTGAACGCGCCTGGCAAGTTGCCGGACAAGATTTGATTGACCCGCGACCGGTTCCGAAGTCGTGTTCCTGGTTATATCGCTCATGTTTTCAGCAGCATCGCGCTTGATGGGTCCCAGGAGAGGAATACGGAATCCTCCCAGGTTATCTGATGGGTTCGGCTCTTCGGCCTGATCTGATTGGGTGTGGTGACGTCAACGATCAGGCCATTGTCGAGACGGATCTTGTAGATTGAGGAGTTGCCCAGGTACCCGATATCGTCAACTTTGCCCTGCGCCTGATTGGTGGCGGATTTGCCTTTTCTCGGCGCTGTCTTGCTCAACTTGATCTTTTCCGGCCGTATGGCGATCCAGACCCGGCTGTCATCTTTCACCGATTGTCCGTGATCGATATAGATTTCGCCAAGATCGGTATCGACTGTGACATGGTCCGCGCCGTTTTCCGTAACCTTGCCTTCCAGAATGTTTGCCGATCCGATGAAATCGGCAACAAAGCGCGTTTCCGGAAATTCATATATTTCGGTCGCTGTGCCTATCTGTGCCAGTTTGCCGGCGTCCATGACAGCAATTCTGCTTGAAAGCGTCATCGCTTCTTCCTGATCGTGCGTGACGACGACGAATGTGATGCCGACCTGCTCCTGAATGTTGGCCAGTTCAAACTGGGTCTGTTCGCGCAGTTTCTTGTCGAGCGCCCCAAGCGGCTCATCGAGCAACAGAAGCTTGGGTTCCTTGACCAAGGCCCTGGCAAGCGCCACACGCTGGCGCTGGCCCCCGGACAGTTGCTGCGGTTTGCGCTTCTTGAAATCCTGAAGCTCAACCAGCTTGAGTATCTCGTGGACCTTGTGGTCGATTTCGTCGTTGGGCAGCTTGTCCTGCTTCAGGCCAAATGCGATGTTTTTCTCAACGGTCATATGCGGAAACAGCGCATAACTCTGGAACATCATGTTCGTCGGACGCTCATAGGGAGGCACCGTCGACATATCGGTGCCATCGATAAGGATGCTTCCGGTTGTGGGCGTTTCAAAGCCAGCCAGCATTCTGAGCAGCGTGGTCTTGCCGCATCCTGAACCGCCAAGCAGGCAGAACAGTTCGCCTTTGTAAATGTCGAGATCTATGTTGTTTACGGCGGTGATTTCACCGAACTTCTTGGTGACCCCCCTGACGCGGACCATGGGTTCTGCGTCGGTGTCGAGCCATGGTGTGTCACCGGCAGTCGGATCACCAGCCATATTGGACCTCGTCTTTCTGATGCGGTCTGAACAACGATGTGATGGCGGCCCGAAGTCAGCGAACCGCCATCACAATCAGTGGTTGTCTAGTTACCGGCCTTGAAATCGGTCCAGGTTCTTGTCCGGAACTTTTCAGCCTTGGGCGGCAGCGGATTGAGTGTGTACATATTCGCCACCTGTTCCGCCGTCGGATAGGCGGCGGGGCTTGAGGTCACCGCTTCGTCGATCATCGGCTTGGCTTTGATGTTGGCCGATGCATACCAGGTGGTGTTGCTGTCTGCGGCACTTACCTCCGGACGCATCATGTAGTTGAGAAACAGGTGTGCTTCTTCAATATTCTTCGCATCAGCCGGGATCACCCAGCCGTCAACCCAGAAGTTGGACTTGCCCTCTCCAGTGGGCAGGAAGAAGTCGAGCACAACGCCAGTATTGGCCTCCTTGGCACCTGACATCGCCAGCAGTCCATCCGGGCCCCAGGTCGTGGAGACGCAGAATTCCTTCTGCGGCATCCTCTGGTAGGCGTAATTGTCAAACGTCTTCACGTAAGGGCGAATCTTTTTCAGAAGTTCACCGACCTGCTGGTAATCTTTCCTGCTTGTAGAGTCCGGCGGCAAGCCAAGATAGGCGAGAGCCATCGGGATCATGTCGGTCGGTGAATCGAGGAACGAAACACCGCATTTGGCAATTTCCTTCATGTGCTTGGGATCGAAGATCATATCCAGCGAACCGATAGGCGCGTCTGGATAGGTTTCAAGCACCAGTTCCTTGTTGAAGGTCACGCCGTGAGTGCCCCACATGTAGGGTACAATGTACTTGTTGTCCGGGTCCCACTTGCCGGACAGCTGGGACATCACCGCTGGGTCCATGTTCTTGAAGTTGTCCAGTTTTGACTTGTCGACAGGCTGCAATATGCCACCGGCCTTGATCAGGCGCGCAACCTGTGATGCCGCGTGCGAGACAACATCGTAACCGCTGTCGCCGGCAAGCAGCTTGGCGTCAATAGCTTCAACCGACTCGTAGTTGTCGTAAACGACCTTGATGCCGGTCTCTTTTTCGAAGTTCTTGATTGTGTCTGCGCCAATGTATTCAGCCCAGTTGGTGACTTTCAGCACTCGCTCTTCGGCAACTGCCTGTACTGTCAGCAATGCGCCGACAGCTGTTGCGCAAACCAGCGCCTTCAAATGACTCGTGAATTTCATCGTTATGATAACTCCCTGAAGATTGATGATCTCATGATACCCATCAGCTTGCAGAAGCCCAGAGGAGTTTTGCAATTTGGGCTTCAACAAATTGCAGGCAACATCGGCTAACCCAAAGGATACTGCCACCCGTATTTTGCAGTTGACTAACTGAACAGCCGTTCAGAGAGTAGTTTGGCTCAAACAGATGAGTCAAGGCGATGAATAGTTGCCCGGTGCGCAAGACGGCAAAGTCTGTGGCGAGAGACGACGGGTCGCCAAATGCGCACGGCGCCGATGTGAGGAGACCGATTGTAAACACATGACCAAGGCCAATCACCAAATTCTTCTCGAACTGGTCAGAATAGGTCCGGGAATGGTGAAAGACGGATTCCACCAGGCGGCCCTACCGCCATGGCATGGGGCACCGCGGCCTCATCCGGTGGTGCCGTGAAGGGAGGCGGGTAGTCTTGTCGTTCACGCATCTGTTCACCCCGCACCGGATCAGGGCTTGCGAATTTCGCAACCGGATATTCTCGACTGCGCACCAGACCATACTGGCGCGAGATGGGTCTCCCGGCGACGACATGGTTGCCTATCATGAGGCGCGGGCACGGGGCGGTGCGGGCCTGATTGTCATGGAATCCTCACGTCCCAACGCCGACGAGATCTCGGCGTCCTATTATCTCGACTCCAGCACCGACGACTGCATTCCTGGGTACCGCAAGGTGGCGGACGCCGTGCACCGGCATGGCGCAAGACTGTTTGCCCAGATCAACCACGGCGGCCGCATCACCTATGCCCAGGATGGAATGCAGCGGGTCGCCTATGCCCCCTCGGTGGTGCCGGACCACCGGTTTCACTGCATGCCTCGCGAAATGTCGAACGATTATGTGTGGTTCATCATCGACGCCTTTGCCGGGGCAGCGGCGCGGATGGCGGAGGCCGGGCTGGACGGTGTGGAACTGACAGCCAGCCATGGCATGCTGATTGCACAATTTCTCAACCCGTTGACCAATCACCGGACGGACGAGTTTGGCAATACGCCGGAAGGCCGATTCAGGATTGTCGCCGAGATGTTGCAGGCAACGCGCAAGGCCGTCGGTCCGGACACGGTCATCGGGTTGCGGATTTCCGCAGAAGAAGTCGAACCTGACGGGCTTGATGCAACTGCCTGGCTGAGCATCTGCCAGCGCCTCAAAGATGAGCCTGAACTGGACTATCTGAGCGTCACGACCGGCTCGATGATGGGGCTGGCGGGTTCAGTGCATGTGGTTCCGCCAATGCAGATCGATCATGCCTACCTGGCGCCCCAGGCTGGAGCGGTCAGGGATCAGGTGCGCAAGTCGGTTTTTGTGGCAGGCAGGATAAACCAGCCCCAGCTCGCCGAACAGATCCTGGCAAACGGTCAGGCCGACATGTGCGGCATGACCCGCGCCCTGATTTCTGACCCGGACATGCCGCACAAGGCACGGCATGGCAGGCTTGACGACATCCGGGCATGCATCGGCTGCAACCAGGCCTGCATCGGACACTACCATATGGGCGTGAGGATCTCCTGCATCCAGCATCCCGTCACCGGTCGCGAGCGTGAGCTCCACCCGCATCCGAAGACACCTACATCCCGGCATGTTGTGGTGGTCGGCGGTGGGCCGGCGGGCATGAAGGCGGCCGCCGTGGCAGCAGAACGCGGGCATCGCGTCACGCTGTGTGAGGCAACCGGCCAGCTAGGCGGACAGGCCCTGCTTGCACAGCAATTGCCAGGGCGTGCCGAATTTGGCGGCATCGTCACGAACCTGAGCCGCGAGATGGAGCTTGCCGGTGTAGACGTCAGGCTGAAATGCCGGGTCGATGCGGCGCAGATCGAAGCGCTGTGCGCAGATGCAATCATCATGGCGACCGGCGCTTTGCCATATGCGCCTGATGTGGACATCGCCGATGAGGTCCACGCGGTCAATGCGTGGCAGGTTCTCAAAGGCGAGGTCAATCCTGGCGCTTCGGTTGTCATCGCCGACTGGCGTTGCGACTGGGTGGGACTGGGCCTTGCCGAAAAACTTGCCCGCGACGGCTCACATGTCCGGTTGTGCGTCGATGGTGAAATGGCCGGTCAGAACCTGCAAAAGTACCTGCGCTGGCACTGGGTCGGACAGATCCATAAGCTGGGCGTTGAAATTGTTCCCTATGCCCGGTTTTTCGGTGCCGCGGAAGAAACGGCCTTCTTCATGCACACCTTGTCGGGCGAAGCGATCGAGTGCGCAGACATGGATACGTTGATTGTCGCCCAGGGACATCGGCCGGACACCGGCATTGAAGCCGCGTTGCGTTCGTCCGGGGTGCCGGTCACGCTGGCAGGTGACTGCCGCAGCCCGCGCTCGGCGGAAGAAGCCGTATATGAAGGCATGATGGCCGGCCGAGAGGTGTGACTATGCCGATGTGGGCGCAACGCCGGGCAGGTCTGACACAACCCTGATTTGGTCTACGCCTCCGGCCGGTCGCGCCTGGTGCAGTATGTGTCCACATCCGCGGTATCGAACTCCCGTGCGTATCTGTGGCCTGCATAGACTGCGGCTGCGATGATGGCGGGGGCGTCGCAGTCGCCAATCCGCCGGACGGATCTCACCGGTCCGGCCGCGCCGCCGGAAAGCCTTTCCGCCAACTCACGGTACAGGGCTTCATTCGGCGACCTGGCGGTGACCATGACGAGGGCATCGACCGACACGGTGCGGCTGCGTTCGGTGTAACTGCAGCTGAGTGCAGCCTCTTTGCCGTCGAAACCGACAAGGTTGTGCGCCAGGATCAGGTCAATATCCAAATCCATCAACCGCTTTTGGGTTGCATGCTGTTCGGCAGTCTCGGCGCCGAAAGCGGCGACAAGATTCTCAGGTGTCGCATAGCTGACATCAGTGGATGTGGCCGTCAGCAGTTCGGCGATAACCGGCGCCATATAATAATTGTCGTCATCGAACACCAGCACCCGGCCTTTCGGCATGTGCCCGGCCATTATGTCGTCCGGCGTAAACACCTGGGCTGGCGCCTGCAGTCCTGAAATGCCGCCCGTGTTGGAGCGGCCAAGCCCATCCTTGCGCCAGGTGGAGCCGGTGGCGATGACGACGTGATCAGGTTCCACCAGCGCCACGTCGTCAGCGCTCAACTCGCTTTCCGGAAACACCTGTACGTTGGTCATGGCCTGCAGTTGCTGGATCCTGTAGTCGCGCACTCGGGCCCATTCGCTCAACCCCGGCAGCCGGGCTTCCAGCGTCACCCTGCCACCGAGCTCGCGGCGCGCTTCGGACAGCATCACCTCGTAGCCGCGCTGCCCCAAAGCACGCGCGCATTCCAACCCGGCAGGCCCGGCACCGACAACCAGTATCCTGTCTTCCGACTGCTTCGGGCTGATGTTTTCAGGGTGCCATCCCTTGCGCCATTCCTCGCCCATGGTCGGATTCTGGGTGCAGCGGATCGGCACACCTAAGCTGTCGCTCGCATAGCAGATGTTGCAGCCGATGCATTCGCGGATGTCCTGCTCCCTGCCGCGGGCAATCTTGTCGGGCAGGAAGGGGTCGGCGATGGACGGCCGGGCGGCGCCGATGAAGTCGGAAACGCTGCGCTTGATGTGGCTTACCATGGTATCCGGTGATGTGAAGCGCCCGACTGTCACCACCGGTTTGCTGGTTGCCGATTTCACAAACGACATCAGCGGCTCCAGCGAAGCTTCACCAACAAAGCGCGACACGCCCATTTCATGGGTGTAGCCATTGATGGTGATGTCCCAGAGGTCCGGCATTTCAGCCATCAAAGAAAACATGTCCCGGCTTTCATTGTCGTCGGCAAGCCCGTCCACGGAGAGGCGGACGGCAATCGCGCACCTGTCGCCAATGGCCTCTCTTGTTTCTTCTATCAGTTCGCGGCACAGCCGGGTCCGGTTGCGCAGGCTACCGCCGTATTCATCGGTGCGCTGATTGGTTTGTGCCGACAGGAACTGCGACAGCAGGTAGTCGTGCGTGGCATAGACATAAACAATGTCAAACTCTGCTTCACGGGCCCGCAGCGCCGCATCACGATGCCACTGCCGGTAGGTGGCGATGTCCTGCTTGTCCATCATGCGTGACTGATATGGTACGCCGGATGCCGACGGCAGGCTGGCCGGGCCGATGGTCACTTCCCGGGTGAACTGATTGCTGCTGCGGCTGCCGCCGTGCCACAGCTCGACGCCCGCCAGCGCACCGTGGTCATGCACCTGGCCGGTCATCTTCGCGTTCGCCTTTATGTCGGAGGCGTCCCATAGCCCGGCCGAGGGGTAGGGCAGGTCATCGGATGTCGGGTGAATGGAGCAGTACTCGGTGTTGATGACGCCCCAGCCGCCTTCCGCCTTCACGCCGCGCATGGCGGCCAGCATGTTGGGACGCAGCCAGCCCATGCCGGTGCAGTGCGGCACCTGGTAAAACCTGTTCTTCGCAGTGACCGGACCGATCTTCACGGGCTCGAACAGCACATCATAACGGGGATTGCGAGCCATTGACGAACTCCAGTCAAGATCATGCCAGGGGCGGGAAGAGCTGGGGAGGATAGATGTATCGCGCCGAATGGCAAGCATGTGGGGGGTGTTTTATTCCGCTCACGCAAGCAGCCTCCGGCTGCGCTTATTTGCTGGTCGAACAGCTTTCTTCGCTGCGCTCAGGCCGTTCTCCAACCTGAATGATCGTTGAGCTTCACTTCACCTCAACATTGTCATCCTCGGGCTTGTCCCGAGGATCCACACAAGGTTGCCATGGACCCTTGTGACAAGCCCGAGCGTGACAACGTGTACTAGAGTAGGTTCAACAGTGATACTGGTTCGGAGAACGGCGCGAGGCGCGAACTGCCGAGCAAAGCTGTTCGACAACAAACAAACAACTAGGCCCGACCGGGCCTCGGGCCGGCCAGACCCGCCTACGCGGAGCGCAGCCGTAGGCTGCTTGCGTGAGCGCGATAAGACAAACTCCTACAATAATGCAACCCAGCCCGGCATTATTCGGCCTTGTGCCGATCATATGAATAATGAAAATCAGCCGCAGCGTCCCCGCCTTCGAAAAGCACCTTCATGACCACTGCAAAACAGGAATTTATTGATGGCTTGCGGCTGGTGTTGCCCATCCTGGTGGCGCCGATTTCGTTTTCCTTCATTACCGGTGCCATCAGCGTGCAGAAGGGCCTGTCGGCCTTCGAAGCCACCTTGATGAGTGCCACCGTGTTTGCCGGCGGCGGCCAGTTGCTGGCACTGGAGGTGTGGTACGAACCGCAGGCCTGGCTGCTGGTCATGCTGGCTGCGATCTCGATCAACGTTCGGTTTGCGCTGCAGGCGGCATCGGTGCAGCGCAAGATCAATCATTTCACGCCGGCCCAGCGCTGGCTGACGATTGCTACACTCACAGATCCAGCATGGGGCATGAGTGAGATACGCCACTTGAGCCGCCAGGTCTCGTTCTGGTTTATCTTTGGCATTACCGTGCCGATCTACCTGATCTGGGTTTTCGGTACGCTGGCAGGCGCACTGCTCGGCAAGCTGATCGACGACCCCGCGAAGCTGGGGCTTGATTTTGCATTTGTCGGTATCTTCATTGCCCTAGCCCTGCCGTTCTGGAAACGCTCCGGGGCTGTGCCCGTAGCACTGGCGAGTGGTGGTGTGGCCATCGCCGCCAAGCTTGCCGGGTTCTCGGCCATGTATGTGTTCATCGGAGCAATGGCCGGTGTTGCGATGGCCGGCCTGCTGGCTGCCCGCAAGGCGAAGCAGGTGCAGACGCCATGACAATGGATCCATATAACCTGACACTGATCCTGCTGGTGACACTGGTGACGTTCGCCATGCGGGCTGTCGGAGCCGTCGTCATGGCCCGGGTTGAACTGGGTCCGGTCTCCTCTGCGGCATTTGAAGCGATGCCGGTGGCGGTGCTGACGGCATTTATCGCGCCTGCTGTCTTAACGCAGGGGTTACCGGAGGCTGTCGCAGGCACGGCTGCGGTGCTGGTCGGCATCGCCGAGGATATCTCGAGTATGGCACCTGACCGGTCACGTGAGAGCTCGATTCCTGAAATTGATATCCAATCCAAGGACAGTTCAGTGGCCGGTGAATACACCAATGATACGTTTG
>JBCCVY010000103.1:0-10500 GCA_039194725.1 Pseudomonadota bacterium | reverse complement strand
CGCCGAACATGGGTTGCATGGATTGCAGGCTGCCGCCTTGGTTGCAGCACATGGATTGCAGGGGTTGCAGGCTTTTGCGGCGGCACAGGCCTGCAATCCATGTAACCCTTGCAAAGCGGCCTGCGGGGCCTGCAATCCCTGCAATCCGTGTTCAGCCGCCAAGGTGGCCTGCAACCCTTGCAATCCGTGCGCTGCCGCCAAGGCATGCAATCCTTGCAATCCGTGTTCGGCGGCAAAGGCCTGCAATCCGTGCAACCCGTGTTCGGCCGCCAAGGCCTGCAACCCGTGCAACCCATGCAAAGCGGCTTGCGGGGCCTGCAATCCGTGCAACCCGTGTAATCCATGTTCGGCAGCTGCCGGTGGTGCGCCTACCGGGTGTTATGTTCCGCGGCTGAAAACAGCAGCCCTGTGCAACCCGTGCGCGGCTGCGAAAGCCTGCAATCCGTGCAACCCGTGTTCTGCGGCCAAGGCCTGCAACCCTTGCAACCCATGTTCTGCTGCCAAGGCGTGCAATCCCTGCAACCCGTGTTCAGCAGCCAAGGCCTGCAATCCCTGCAACCCGTGTTCAGCAGCCAAGGCGTGCAATCCATGTAATCCGTGCGCTGCGGCAAAAGCATGCAACCCGTGCAATCCATGTGCGGCGGCCAAGGCGTGTAACCCGTGTGCAGCGGCCAAGGCCTGCAATCCGTGCAATCCGTGCGCGGCGGCAAAAGCATGTAACCCGTGCAATCCATGCGCGGCAGCCTGCAACCCGTGTAATCCATGCGCGGCAGCAGCCAGTGTTGAGCTGACCAGCGAAGAAGCGGTGGCATTGTATGACTGCCTGAAGCCAGTGATGGCCAAGTCCTACACCCGTGGAAAACACTGGGCCGCGACCAGATGGAAGGGCTTCACCCTGGTCACCACGCAGCCTTACACCAGTGCCACCCACGGTGGCCGCCAGGTGCATAACCTGGTCAACAAGATCGGCCTGAATGCCTACAAGAAGTTCGACAACATCAGGGCAGTGCCAATCGGATCGACAATGGCCAAGCCAAGCTTCACGGTTGGCAAGGACGGCGAGGCGAAGCTGGGCCCGCTGTTCATCATGGAAAAGATGACCAGGGGCTTTAACGCCGATACGTCAGACTGGCGCTATGCGGCCATTCTGCCGGGCGGCAACACCATGGGTGTCACAAAGGCGACCAATTCCGCCGGTGTCGGGTTCTGCCATGAATGCCATGTGTCAGGCGAAGACAATGACTTCCTTCTGTTGGCGCCGGAAGAGTATCGCGTCAAATAGTCTGTCCTGGAGGACACGACACAAACAGCCGGCGGAGTGGCAACGCTCCGCCGGTCTTAATTTGCCGCTGATGTAGCCTGGTGAAGCCACATCGTATAGAAAGCTGATCTGCTACAAGCAACACGCCGTCACTCCGCGAAAGGCCAATGTCGTGAAACGATTTCCAGTAGAGGGCAAAGGCAGATGCAGCGCTGTGGTGTCGGATGGGCTCGTCTATGCCGTGGCGACCGATCCAGCGTGCGCTGAGGGGATTGCCGAGCAGACCCGCGGCACCCTGCAAGAGCTGGACGCTGTGCTCGACAAGGCGGGAAGCGCGAAGACCCAATTGATACAGGCAACTGTTTATCTCAGCGACATATCGCGCAAGCCGGACATGGATGCGGTGTGGTGCGAGTGGATCGGTCCGGAGGAAAACTGGCCTCAGCGCGCCTGTGTCGGCGCTGCTCTCGATGACGGGTATCTGATCGAAATTGTCGTTGTTGCGAAGGCGATATAGCGCATCAGAGCCTGTCAGCGCAGATGTCTGACGTAAACATGGCAGGGGCCATAGACCGGATCCTGAAACTGCGCAAACTTCTGGCAACCTGCTTTCTCGAACGCGGCGTGTGCGCGAAGGTTGTCGATCGAGGTGCATAGTCCGGCAAGCGGTACGTCTGTCGTGCTGCGGAGCAGATCAAACAGACATGTAAGGGCGGCTGGCCCGATGCCCCTGCCGAGCTTGTCGCATTGGCCGACGAATAAATCGACATCGACCGATCCTGCCGGGATGTTTTTCAGACCTACAGATGCAAGCTCTTCCGGATCAACACTTGCCCATCGCATGTAGCCTACTGGCACCGCGTCGAGCGCAATCAACGCTTGCTCCGTATCCGGGGTGGAATCAAACTGTGCAAGCCCCTCTTCCGGATCTCCCCACCATCGCGCGACATGGTCGCTTGTGAGCCAGGCAGCGACCAGCCTGCGGTGACGTTTCCGGTCGATCCTGACCAGGGCCACTTTTCCCATGTGCCTTAGTCCCTCTTACATTCGACGCCGATTCTCAGGCTTTGAGGACCGCCGGTGCGAGCTGTCGCGAGAAACCCGGTATCGAGTTCAATGGCCGTGACTGCTGATATGAACGGCTCGCTCCTGCCCTCTCATCCTAACACTTTATCGGGAGTAAAACCTAGTTCGCCCGCCAGACGGTGCAAAGCCGCATCGTTGCCACCGGTCACGTTGGTGTCGGACATATGTCCAGCCTTCATCGGTATCGAATTGAACTTCGAGGGCGTGCGCCGGACCTGGCAGGCTGGCGTGCCGCGCTTCCAGGCTGCGAACTTCAACCACAGATCGTCGGACGACGGCGCAATCTCGAGAAACAATTGCCTATCTGTCGCTATCGCATCCAGCGCACCGGGTGGATACAGTACGCCGCCGGATCCTATGGGAACGGTCGCCATGGACGGCGTGTCGTAGTTGCATGATGGCCAGGTTCGATACGGCGCCCAGGTATCGTCTGAGAGGGCGCGCGCCACCCGGGCACGGTGACAGACGATGGCGTCCGGTGTTCGTTCGGCGGCGCGCAGCAAGTGCTTGAGCCAATTGGGCGGATAGATCTTGTCATCGTCACAGGTCACGATTGTCGTTCCCGGATACCGCATCAGCGCCGGTGCAATTTTCTTGTAGGAACGGGTGTTTCCGTCGTCATGGACTATGTCCAGCAGTTGGCCGTCCAGACAGGCGATGTGCGCGGGAAGCGGACTTGCGTCCACCTCATCGCGGCTCACTGCCAGTATAAAGCGTTCAGGCTGCGCCGATTGACGGAACAACGACTGCAGGCACAGGTGCAGAGTATCGTAACGTGCCGGATAACTGGTCAGGGCCACAACCACACCGGAGGCCGCGTCTGGCTTCTGAAATCGTCGACAAGTGGCCGCGTGCAGCCGCTGGAAGTGCCAAGCCGGCCACAGTTTCAGGGCTTCGCGAAAGTTGCGCAGTCTGATCATCGCGCTATGTAGTTGCTATTCCTTTGAGGCCGATCATGGGCCAACGTCGGCACAATATCGCTTAACAGAGACGTGGGTATCGTCGTGTTCTTGAAATGCACCGCAAACGGCTGCAATTTCCGCAAATGCCTGATGTGGCTGGGATGGGTCAGCCTGACGACCTGATTGTCCAGTACCGCAAGCTGCCGGTGTTCCAATGGCAACAATGCGCGCCACAAGACGTTTTGGTTGCGCGGATGGGTGTCAGACAGGTGTCTGAAGTCGTTTCGGGCATGATCCAGCCATCGGTCGAAGAAGTCGCGGGCATAGCTTTCGACCCGCATCATGACGAAGCCGGCGTTGGGCAGTTTCCACTGTCTCAGGCGCCAACGCAGCAAATGGCGCCGACCGATTTTGAAGGCACCGGGACGCGGAAACGGCTGATCATTGGAAAAAACGATTTCCCGGTCCGGCCGCCACAGCAGATCAAATGGCTCCGCAGGCCTGAACACGAAGCTGTCTGCATCAACAAGCAGCAGGTATTGCGCATCCGTCGCCGCCAGCCGCCGACGTACCAGCTCGATCTTTGACCAGTTAATATGCATGTCGGGGACGAGATTCTCCCGGCAGACATGCAGGGAATAGCCATGGTGCCCGGCGTAGGCCGCCCAGCTGCTTTCGCCAAGCCAGGAATAGTGAGCAACTTCAGGCGTGGCCAGCATCACAATCTCGACCCGGCCCAGCCGTGGCGAACAGGGAGGATCAATGCCGTCGCACAGGTTCATCTCGGCCTCAGGTTGGCGGCGGTGCGCATGACCGCATCCCGGGTCAGTTCAAACACATCAATCGGATCATGGCGGGCAGGTTTGCCGTGCAGTTCGACTACAAGGTAGTGCGCCGGCACCCCGGCTTCATTGCGCAAACCGTGTTTCCAGCCGCCGGGATGCAGCAGGCAACTTCCGGGCGGGTGCGCGACGCCACCGAAAGTCACCTCGCCATCAAGCACGACGATTATGACGTCGTGGTCGTCCACATGAGGCTTGTATCCGCAGCCCGGCAGCAATCCGCTTGCATGCACCTCAAGCCTGTCCATCCAGGTGGTCGGCTCGTCAATGACAGTTGCAGCTGCGGGCGTGTCCACTCTCCGATATTCGACAGGCCGACTGAGATCCAGTTGCTTTGCCGGCTTCTGCTGGCGGGCGTTTGCATGCCACTTCACGGCCAGGTAAGTGGCCGGTTCCGAGGAATAGTTTTCCAGGTAGTGGTACCGCTCAGAGGGATGGAAGACAAACCTGCCTGGCTTCAGCACCTCTTCCCGGGTGATTTCAGGCGAACCGTGATTGTCGCAAAGCCCGATAACCACTTCGCCCTTGAGAACAATCGTCAGCTCCTCTTCCTGGTGCTTCACCACCGGTTCCGGCGCCTGGCCGCCTGCCAGCTCGGACATGTGAATGCCCAGCCAATCGGCATTGCGCGTCGACCCGCGGAACAGGATCGATCGCCGCCAACCCTCGGTCTCACGTTTTTCAAAGGCGGGAAACCCTTGCGTTGAGTTGTTGCTCAGCCGCTTCTTCATTTTCATCCCCGTCAGGCCGCCCTAACGTTTTCGACAGCAACCACAGGGACAACCCGGTCAGTCATCTGAAATGGCCATTCGTGCTGGTTCTCGACCGGCATGCGCACTTCCATGTCAGCCCGGCAGTATTGCAGCAGCAGCGCCAGTCTGGTTCGCTTTCGCTGTGTGTTGTGCGTCGCATGCCAGATGCGCCCGTCAAAGAAAATCGCCTGGCCGTTGCCGATATCCGGCCTCGCAAGCTCGCATGCCGGATCAGCTCGCAGGGCCAGCGCCAATGCAGCTTCATCATCTAACGCGGAACGGTCGATGCCGTTCTCCGACCTGACCTGCTGCACTGGTTTCGGATTCAGGTGGCTGCGGGATACGAAGATCGGCGATGTTTGCGGTGTGACATTTTCAAGCCCCAACCAAACAGTAACGAAACCGCCGCCGCGATGATAGCTTTCCATATCGCAATGCCAGGGATGGGCCTGGCCGGGTTTGCGCCGGATCACGTTGGCACCCCACAGCACGATGTCCTGTCCAATCAGTTCACGCACCGTGTCAACGATCGAAGGCAAAAGCCCGACCTGCCGGATTTTCGGGTCGGCCGCGGCAAGGCCCTTGTACCAGTCCATCGGCGGCCTGAGGGCCTTTGACTTTATGTGATGCACCAGTCGGCGGCGCGCGAACAGGCCAAGCAGATTCACCGGTCCGCAAAACCCATGGGTTTCGAATTCATCACTGAATGTCACTGACGTTCCTCAAAGTGGCCGCAACCCCCACTGGCAAGTGTAACCCAACCCCCACGCCCTATGAACCCGTTGATTTGAGTTTCGCGGATGGTGACCCAAAAACTTGCTGTGGCTAAAGTATGCACCTGAAACGGAGAGCAAAGACATGACTGAAACGTTGAAGTTGGATGGGAAATGCATGTGCGGCGCAGTGCGGTTTTCCGCTAACGCCAAGAAGCCGAGCGTGGTTGCCTGCCATTGCGACATGTGCCGGCGCTGGTCGGCGGGTCCGTTCATGTCTGTCAGTTGCAACGAGGTGGCTTTCGAGAACAGTGAGGCCATTGGACGGATACGCTCGTCAGACTGGGCCGAACGCGGCTTTTGCAGCAAGTGCGGTTCAAACCTTTTCTACCATATTGTCGAAGCAAGCGACTACCAAATGGCGGCAGGCCTGTTTGACGATCAGTCCAAGCTGCGCATGTCGTTGCAGTTGTTTACAGATTTCAAACCGGAATTGTACGACTTTGCCAACGAGACAAAAATGATGACCGGCGCGGAAGTCATCGCGCTGTTTTCGTCTCAATCCGACTGACTTTCGCCCGCGACAGCTCATACGTTGAGCAGCAGGAACTCCCGTTCCCAGGACGAGATAACCTTGCGGTACTGCACCTGCTCTTCTTCCTTGACAGCCATAAAGGCGTCCACAAACCGCTGGCCCAGCACCGTTTTCAACGGTTTGGAATAGTTTAGCTTGTTCATCGCATCATCGAGGTTGATCGGCAGCGAATGCGCATAGCGGTAGGCGGAGCCCTCAATCGGCGCTGACGGCTCGAGTTTTTCCATCATGCCAAGGTAGCCGCAGGCCAGTGACGCAGCGATGCACAGATACGGGTTCGCATCCGCTCCCGGGACGCGGTTTTCGATGCGCGTGTTCTGGGCGTCGGAATTGGGCATGCGCAGCGGTGCGGTCCGGTTGTCCATGCCCCAGTGGGTGTTGGTGGGGGCATCGGAGTTCGGCACCAGGCGGCGGTAGGAATTGACATTGGGGGCGCAAAACCCCATCGCCGCCGGCATGTAGCGCTGCAGTCCCGCCACATGGGCCATGAACAGCCTTGACGGTTTCTTTCCCCGGCCCTTGAACAGGTTCTGCCCGGTCTTCAGGTCCATCAGGGACTGATGCAGGTGCATGGACGAACCCGGTTCATCCTGATGCGGCTTGGCCATGAAGGTGGCATAGACATTGTGTTTCAGCGCAGCCTGGCGAACCGTGCGCTTGAACAGGAAGACCTGGTCGGCAAGCTCCAGCGGATCGCCGTGATTGAAATTGATTTCAAGCTGGGCCGGCCCGCTTTCATGGCTGATGGTATCGATGTCGATTTCCTGCGCCTCGCAGAAATCATAGATATCCTCAACGATAGGGTCGAATTCGTTGGCCGCGTCTATACCGTATGCCTGACCGACCTTTTCCGCCCTGCCGCTGGTGCCAACCGGCGCTTCAAGCGGATAATCGGCATCGATGTTCTTCTCGACTAGGTAAAACTCCAGTTCCGGCGCCACAACCGGTCTCCAGCCCTGCTCAGCATATAGCTGCAACACACGCCGCAGCACAAATCTCGGCGAGATATCCACCGGATCACCGTTCAGATAGTGAGCATCGCAGATGACCTGCGCGGTCGGATTGGCATGCCAGGGCACCAGCTTGAGCGAGTTGAAATCAGGCACCAGGTAGACATCCCCCGAGGCCTCTGAGACCGGGGAATCCTGCCATGAATATCTGCCGGTGACAGTCAGTATGAAAATGTCTTCCGGCAACCGCATGGAGGTATTGCCGATGCCTTTGAGAAACTTCTTGGCCGGCAGTATCTTGCCGCGCGGCGTGCCGGCCGGATCGGGAACAAGGCACTCAATTTCATCAATGTTGTGCTTTGCGAACCATTCTTCGAATTTTGCTATCGACATGAACCACCAGAGATAATGGCGGTCGCAGGTGTGTTGCTGCCGAGCCGCCCAGAAGTGTCATCATACCCTGATCGCTTGACGAAAAAAATGCCTTCATTGACAATGGTGGATAAGGCATGAACAGGTTCACTGACCTGACAGCGTTGCCACTCCTCGATTTCTGAAGGTATCTCATGAACTCCCCAGCCAAGCCCGACAGTGAGGCCACTGCGTTCCTCGCCGACAACCCCGACGTGGTGACGATTGACATGCTGATACCTGACATGAACGGCATATTGCGGGGCAAGCAGTTGACACGCGACTACCTGCCAAAGCTGTATTCCGAAGGTGCCAGGATGCCTGGCTCGAACTATCTGCTGGACTGGACGGGGCGCAATATCGAAACCTTTGAATATGGCAGCAGCGACGGTGATCCGGACTATCTGTGTTTTCCAGTTCCAGGCACACTGACTTACATTCCGTGGGCCAAGCGGCCCTCAGCCCAGGTGATCGCCTCCATGGTCGATGCAAATGGCGAGCCGCATTTTGCCGACCCGCGCCATTTGCTGAAAACCGTGCTTGACTGTTTCGCAGAAATGCAGCTGACACCTGTGGTGGCCATTGAGTACGAGTTTTATCTGATCGACCAGGAGGCGGCGGCCCGCGGCGAGGTGGTGCCGGCACGATCCGGCGAGACCGGGTGGCGTGCCAGTACAACCAACGTGTATTCAATGGACGATCTTTATGATTTCGAGTCGCTGCTGGACGAGATCCAGGAAGCCTGCAAAGACCAGAACATTCCGGCGGAAACGTTTGTGTCCGAATACGCCGCCGGGCAGTTCGAAATCAACCTGTACCACACGGACGATGCACTGAAGGCATGCGACCAGGCGATCATGCTGGAACGCTGCATCAAGGCGGTGGCCCGCAAGCACGGCACGATTGCCAGCTTCATGGCAAAACCGTTTGCCGAGCAGGCCGGATGCGGACTGCATGTCCACTGCAGCCTGCTGGACAAGGACGGCAACAACATCTTCCTGGGACCGAACGACCCGTCGGTGGACCGGCCGATCTCGGACAAGCTGCGCAACGCCATCGGCGGCCTGCTGGCGACCATGCAGGAGGGAATGGCAATATTTGCCCCCAACGCCAACTCATACCGGCGCTTGCGGCCAGGCACCTATGCGCCGGTGCGCGGGCTGTGGGGCGGCGACAACCGGACCGTTCCGTTGCGCATTCCGGGCGGCAGCGACAAGGCGGTCAGGGTTGAGCATCGCGTGTCGGGCGCCGATGCCAACCCGTACCTGGTGATGGCCGCGGTGCTGGCAGGCATTCATCACGGCATCACCAATAATATTGTGCCGCAGAACCCGATATCCGGCGACGGTTACGAAAGCGAGGCTGGCGTGGAACTGCCGATCCGATGGCCGGTCGCGCTAAAGGCGTTCGAGGACGGTGCCATCCTGAGACAATACCTCGGCGACAAGTGGTGTGATGCGTTCCATACCGCGCGGTCATACGAGGCGGATGCGCACCACTACACCATTCACCAGCTTGACTATGAATGGTATCTGCGCACCTCATGACCGCCCGCTCGCTCGACCAACCAACCTACTACGCGGCAACGGCCAACCGGCAGGTTGCGACATCTGACGCCTCGACCGTGCCGGACAAGGTGGATGTGTGCGTGATCGGCGCCGGATTCACCGGCCTGTCCGCGGCCCTGGAACTCACCCTCCAGGGGCGCACGGTGGCCGTGTTTGATTCCGGCCCAATCGGATGGGGCGCGACCGGGCGCAATGGCGGCCAGATCTGCACCGGGTATTCACCGGGCATGGAGGGGTTTGAAAAACAATTGGGCTCCGGCGATGCGCGCATCTGTTTCGATGTCGCAGAACAGGGCAAACGGCTGATTGAAGCCCGCATCAAGGCGCACAACATCGACTGCGATCTGGTCTGGGGCTTCCTGCATGCAGCAGCGCGGCCAAGCCATATGACCGGGCTGGCTGAACACATGGAAGAACTCGAAAAGTTCGGTGTGGACAGCTGTTCATTGCTCAGCAGCGAGGAATTGGCGCAGAAACTGGGCAGCAAGGCCTATTATGGCGCCCTGCTGGAACGGGACGCAGGTCATTTTCACTCACTGAACTATGCCCTTGGTCTCGCCGATGCCGTCATTGGCAATGGCGGCCGGATCTTCGAGAAAACGATCGTCGCCGGCGTGGACGGCGGCAGCTCTCCTTCCCTAAAGCTTCAGTCCGGCAAAACAGTTGCCTGTGAGCAGGTCGTTGTGGCCTGCAACGCATATCTCGGCGCGCTGGTTCCCGGCCTCAACCATCGCGTGATGCCGGTGGCCAGTTATGTGGTGGCAACCGAACCGCTCGGCATCGAACGGGCCGGCAACCTGATCCGCGACAACGAGGCGGTCTGCGACAGCAACTACGTGGTCGACTATTTCAGGCTGACGGGAGACAACAGGCTGCTGTTTGGCGGCAGGTGCAGTTATTCCGGCATTCACCCGCGCGATCTGGGCGCCAGCATGCGACCCAGGGTCCTGCGCATTTTTCCGCAGCTGGTGGATGTCAAAATGCAATATGCCTGGGGCGGCCACATCGGCATCACCCATAACCGGCTGCCCAATATGGGTCGAAGTGACGGTTCAATCTATTATGCACACGGATTCTCCGGCCAGGGTGTCGTCTTGGCCGGAATGCTGGGAAAAATACTGGCGGACGCGATTTGCGGCGATACCGACCGATTTGACGTTTTCGCCCGCATTCGTCATCTGCCGTTCCCCGGCGGCGTGCTGCGCAGACCCGCCCTGACGCTTGGAATGTTGTACTATCGCATCAAGGATTTGCTGTCTTGAGGCGGTTTTTCAGCAAATATCTGCAAACTAGCTAAAATTTTATCAAATTTGGAAACACCTTCATAAATACAAGTGACGCAAAGTCCACTTGTTCAGCAATCGTTTAGATATGTGGCGGATTATGACCTCGCTGAACAACGAGGAAGCAGACCGGGGTT
>JBCCVY010000102.1:0-10548 GCA_039194725.1 Pseudomonadota bacterium | reverse complement strand
CCGGCGCGCAGACGCTCGATGGTCAGGCCGGGATTGCTGGCCAACAGCTTGTTGAGCGCGCCCAGTGCGCGTTCTCTCTGGCCTAGCTTTGCATAGTAGGCAGCAAGAGTGCGATATGCCCACGTCACTCCGGGGTTGCTGCGCAAACCATCTTCCAACAGTTCAATGGCGGCCAGCAGATCGCCATCTTTTGCCAATGCCGCCGACATGCCAAAATAAATGTTGAACAGGAACGGATCGCGCGGACTAAGCCGGGTTGCGTTTCGAAAGCAATCAATCGCCTCTTCCGTGCGGCCGTACGACACTCGAAGCCAGCCGAGGCGCATCCAGCTCCAGGCATTGTTGGGATCGATTTCAAGGCTCTTGTCGATAAACGCCTCGGCCAGCTTGCCATCAGTGCTCACCATCCTGTAGGCGGCCCCGATTGCCGTCAGGGCTCCGGCGTGATCGCTGACCCTGATCGCGGCCTGATCGGCAGCCGCGGCAGCAATCTTGCGGTCCCGATGAGGGTTTTCAGACCACAGGTAACAGGCGTGCTGCGCGTGACACCAGGCTTTGTAGGCAAGCGCGACACCATAGTTTGGATCCATTCGCAAGGCTTCGTCGAGCAGTTCAATCGCCCGTCTGTTCTCGTCGTCGCGATGGGCCCAGAAGTGCGGCAGAGCGCGCAGGACAAGGTCATAGGCATGGAGGTTTTCCGGGCGGGTGCGCCGGGACAGTTCGATCTCGGAAGTGCGGATACCGGGAAGCACGGCGCCTGCAACCAGCGAAGCGATTTCGTCCTGCAGGTCAAACTGGTTGGCGCGGCTCTCTTCGAAGCGGCCTGACCACAATTGAGTTCCGGTTTCGGTTTCGACCAGTTGAACTGTGACCCGGAACCGGTCGCCACTGCGCCGGACCGCGCCTTCCAGCAAATATCTGACGCCGAGGTCTTCGCCGATTTGCCGGGCGTCGACGGCGTGGTTTTTGTATGTATAGGCGGTCTGCCGCGCAATGACAAAAAGATCCTGCGTTCTGGACAGCGCGGCCGTCACCTCCTCAACTATCCCGTCGACAAAGTAATCTTCATTGTCCGGTTGCAGGTTGGCAAACGGCAGCACCACGATGGAAGGCACCGCTCGACGATGCAGTTGCCGGGGGTTCGATACAACATCGGCAGAGAAGGCCTGCCGGCTCGTGACAGACGGAAGCTCGGCACTTTTGTGCCGCACAACACTTTTTGCCTCGGTTGTTTCGACAGGTTTATCGAAGCCATCGTCCGGACAGGCCGACACAACCAGCCGGTAGCCGCCACCGTAAACGGTCTGGATAACCGGCTGCGGTTCGTGCCGGTCGTCAAGAGCCCGGCGCAGCTCTGAGATGGCGGTCGTCAGCGACTCGTCGGCAACCGTTACGTCCGGCCAAATTGTATTGATCAGGTCTGCGCGGCTGACCACCGCCCCGTCTGCTTCGACAAGCAGCAGGAGTGCGCCCATGGCGCGTGGCGACAGGCGACGGGTCCGGGTACCGTCGGTCAGCTCTCGTGCTGCGGGATCAACCCGCCAGTCTCCGACGCGATAGCACTGAAACAGTCGCGAAGCGCCGATTCTGTCGTGTAGCGTCGATCGAAATTTGCTGTCCATCTCAACTGCTCAGTTGTACGCCGCGGTCGACTTGGCTCCGGTGTCAGGACCCCATTACACTCGTGAGTCTCTCACCCAAACGTAAGCGTTAATCAGTACGGCTACATTTCGCAATCGCTACACAAAAATTTGAACTGTGCGACTGGCACAACAGCCCGAAGAGGAGAGGTTTGTTTGATCCTGCACTTTTGCTGGTGGCGAACCCTGCTGCGGCACCTGAGTTGAGCAGCCGACAGGGCGCCGGGAACCTTTGCTATTCCAGTCCCATGCAGTTGGCGTAATAGGTCACTGTCGCCGGCCAGTCAGAGAATATGCCGACAACCCCGACATCCTTCGCCAACACATCGATCAGTTCATACATCACGCCGTCACTGTCCGTGACATCACTGATCGATTGGTAGTACCAGCCGCCGCCGGTGTTGAGCGGACCGGAGCGCTCAATGGTCCAGGTGATCAGTTTCAGGCCGGCGGCCTTCGCCTGAGCCGCGTATTCTGAAGGCGCGATCTTGCCATCCTTAACAGTCACCAGCATCCATGTTGGCGGGGCCAGATAGCGAACCCCCATATCGGCAAGTTCCTGCATGGACGGTTTGAATGTGGCTGCATCATCGGGCTTGAGGCCACTGTCATATCGGCCATCCAGGTAAACGGCCTGAGCACCGAATTCGGGCTCGTTTCGGATCCAGTACAGAACGTCATCCAGGTTGAATGACTGTGGCCATACATCGCCGGCCGGCACACCTGCCGCCTTGTACTCATCGATCAGTTTTTGTGCATAGTCGGCTTGCGAAAACCCGTCAAAAGGCATCTCGACAGACGGTGACTTCAATTCTGGCGTGAACTTCGCACCGAGCTCTCGGAACAACTCAATAGACTCAGCGTGGGTCATCAAGCTGCCGGCAGAGACAGCATACAGGTCAGTGCGCCAGCCTGCGGTCCCGTTCATGTATTCTTCAACGGTGATCGCTGTTTTGTCGGCAGCATCCATTTTCCCGGTCAGGGTCTTGAATTCGGCAAGACTGAGTTCCGATGTTCGGCACTCGGCTGCTGCGGAACGTTCACCGGCGGCCGGGACGAACGGTTTTACACACTTTGATGCCAGGTCGGATGCCAGAATATTGGTGGTTGTATGCAGGTCATTCTGGGCATGCCGGCAGACAAGTTCCTTGTCCTTGGTGAAAGTCACATCACATTCCAGAATGCCCGCGCCCATGCGCGCAGCAGCGACATAGGACTGCCGGGTGTGCTCGGGAAACTGCATTGGCGCTCCGCGATGGCCGATCGAAAACAGTCTTTTCTTCATCGGCATGGCAGCACATGACCGCAGCTTAGTCTTGAGCGCGCTATCTTTCATGCTGTCCACCAGGAACAATGGCCGCGGGCCAACGGTAACCTCGTTAGCAACTGCAGCTGATGCGATTGCTGACAACATTGAGACACAGACGGTACGAGCAATCAGATTCACGGACGTATTCCTTACAACATCACTGGACACAAGCTGAGATCGATTTGCCCTTGCTTTGTGTTGTACAATTGTGACAGCCGGGTTTTGTTTTGATTGCAAATCCATGTCATCCAGGCCCGGCTAGTTCGAGGCAGCTTCAGTACTTGTTCCTGGCTCCGGAAGGTTGTCAAAGGATGTTGGTGCCGGCCGACTGAGCAGACGCTTGGGCAACAATCCAGTCCGTGAAGCTTTGCACCTCGGGTCTGCGTTGGGCCCGCCGCGTTGTCACCAGATCGTATCCGATGTCGGTGATGACACGCTCTGGAAACGGACACACGAGCAGATTTGCCTCGACCAGGTCATGCAAGACGGGCAGGCTTCCCAGCACGACACCCTGCCCTGCAATGGCTGCCTGTACAGCAAGGTTGTAGTCACTGAAGCGAATCCCGGTTGTGGAATTAATATGATCGGCTCCCACATCGGTCAGCCAGGGCTGCCAGCCCATCCAGCGCCTGGTGGCGTGAGCCCAGTTGAATTCGGTCAAATCCCAGTGCAGCAGAGTGGCGTGCTGAAGGTCGTCTATGGCATTCAGCTTGCGCGGCCCGCTCACAAGTGACGGACTACAGAACGCGCAAAGCTGTTCATCAAACAACCGATGGGCAAACACGTCGCCGTGCGGTGCAGCACCAAACCGGACGGCAACATCAGCCGCTCCGCTTTCAAGGTCAACGATCTTCATCGAGGAATCGATCAGCACATCAACACTGCTATTTTTCTCGCGAAAACTCTCCAGTCTCGGAACCAGCCAGGCGGTGGCGAATGAAGGTTCGACAGACACAATCAGGCGCTTGCGCACATCCGGCGTGCGCATCACATCGACCGCCTCGCGAACCTGCGCGAAGCCGGACGTCAGCATCTTGCGGCCTGCCTGCCCGGAAACGGTCAGTTCCAGCCCGCGCCCGCTGCGCCTGACCAGTTGCGTGCCGAGCGCATCCTCCAGCTTGCCGACCAGTTGTTTCACCGCTGCCGGCGTCACGCGCAGTTCTTCAGCGGCACGGACATAGTTTAGATGCCTCGATACGGCTTCAAATGCCTTCAGGGCATTCAGCGAAGGTAACCAGTTACTCATCTCAAAAGATAGATAAACTAACTTTATTCCAAAGATCAAATGACTTTGTTCAATGCCGGAAACTATCTATTTTCGCGCAAACGACAAATGGTGGCTTGGAGGGTTACAATGAGCAATTCTATCCATTCGGACAGGCAGCAGACAGTTCGCGTGAGCAACAGACGGTTTGAGCTTTCACCCTTCCATGACTGCTGGGCCAACGAGCACACGATAATGGGGGTTTACGCCGGTCGCTACTATAGCGTGTACAATGGCGAAGACGTCACCGAGGCCTATTGGGCGCTGCGCCGCAAAGCTGTGCTGTATGATGTGCCCGAACGCCCAGTGGAGATTTCCGGCCCAGACGCCGTGCCGTTCCTGGAGCATGTGTTTGCGCGCAGGATAGCCAGCCTGAAGCAGGGCCGCGGCCGGTATGCCATCGCCTGCACACCGGCCGGCGGCGTGTTCATGGACGGCATCCTGTTCAGACTAGGGCCGGACAGATTCTGGTATGTGCAGCCCGATGGTGCGCTGGAAACCTGGCTGCACGCTCACAGCGGCGGGTTTGAAGTGACCGTTTCCGATCCCCATTCGAGGGTATTGCAGATACAGGGGCCAACGTCCTTTGACATCATGCACGCCGCGTCCGGCGGGACGATTGATGAGACCATGGGCTATTTTCATTCCGGATTTTTCGAGATCGACGGTCAGCGGGTCTACGTTTCACGCACCGGATGGACCGGAGAACTGGGGTTCGAAATCTACACCCTCGGAGATGCAACCGATTGCCAGCGCCTGTGGCATCATCTTCTAAAACGCGGCGAAGCTCACGGCATGCTGGTCGGCAGCATCTCATCCATGGAGATCCGCCGCCTGGAAGCGGCAATTCTGGACAATGGCACGGATTTCGACCTTTCCATGACGCCTTTTGAGGCCGGTTTGGGTGCCTTCGTAGACCTGGACAAGGAAGACTTCATAGGCCGAGATGTGCTTCTCGACTGCAAGCCCGGCACACGAATCTACGGCGTCAAATGCGCGGACACTACACCGGTTTATCAAGGAGAAATCGTGGACGGCAAAAACAGCGTCGCGCGAATCACGGCTGGGGCATGGTCGCCCTACCTGGAATGCGGCATCGGCTATGCGCGCTTCCACGCAGCCGGCAACTGGGCTGGCAGAAACTTGCAGATGCGAACAGCAGATGACGAAATGGCGGCCTGCGAGATTGTGGAACTACCGTTCTACGACCGGGACAAGCGCATCCCTCGGGGGCTCGACAAGACCATACCGTGAAGCCGATGGCTGCTGCATGGCCGTGCGGGCCGGCCAGTCAGAGACAATGGACCCGGATATCCCTCATAGCCGGAGCAGCGCACTGACAACGAACAGGATTATCGAGGCCTTGGCCCCGATCAGCAGGATTCGGAACGGTCCGGTTGACGTTAAGCCGGGCTTTTCAACTGTTTCACCTGCTTCGTCACATTGGGGTAGGCTCATCTATGATGCTTTCGTCTGAACACGGAATTTACTGACGTTACGTTATCAACCAACTGCAAAGTTTTCGTTACCAACGGCAGGGCCATGCCAGTTGACAGCCATCGGACGTCTCATCCGGTACTGAAACCCTTCAACCCTGCAAGGTTCGCGACCTTGCGAGAGCCAATCAGGTTGACCGGCCGCCGTACAGCGCAAAGTGCAGGCAGCTGGTCAGGCCATTTCTGCCGTCAGGCCACGCCGTGATCTGCAAGCTGTTCGGGATGAGCCTCGCCCCATTCAGCCAGAAATTCCGCCATACTGTCCTCTCCCGCCAGTTCTATCGCCCTGCGCGGCAGCGGCACGCCATGCTGCAAAGCCAGGCGGGCGCAAGCCACGTGGTCCCGGCTTGCTACAGACGGCGCGTTCTCCGAACCGTGGATAATGGTGGACAACAGGGTGCCGCCGTAGCCGTTGATATGACTGAGGTCGGGCTTTAGGCCCAGGAAGAACGTCATAACGTCCGGCAGGCCTTCCCATCCGGCAATGTGCAGCGGTGTCATGCCCATGTCGTCAATGGCGTCCGGAGCCAGCCCACCAGCAACCAGGCGTTTCATATGCGGCAGTGTATCAGGCAAAAGAAACAGGTTATGCAGCATGTAGCGGCATTCCTTCGGCAGGGCGGCTGCATCGGCAGACAACTTTCCCGACTTTCCGCTTGCGATCGATACAAGCGGCTGCAGGTCTGCAGGGACATAAGTCGATCCACCCGCATCCTCAATGGCCTGCGCCACCTCGAGATTGCCGAATGCCAGCGCCAGCGCGTAGGCGTTCATCCCATCGTACAACTGGTCGGGGTCAGCCCCTGCCTCCAACAACAGACCGGCCATCCTGGCATCACACATGCGCCGTGCCGCCTGATGCAAGGCGCTCACCACCATCGGTGCCTCCCCGGACGGATGCGGGCTGACCCCCTCATTGGGATCGGCTCCCGCCTTCAACAGCAGTGCCACGGCGGCATGATCATTGAAATCCAGCGCGCGCATAAGCGCATTGGTGCCTGCCGGATCGGCGCCATGGCGCAACAGAAGCCGCAGGCCGTCCTGATGACCGAGCTCGGTGGCATGATAGAGGCTCTCATTGTCATTTGGATCTGCACCGTGTTCCAACAACCATGCCGCAAGCCGCAAGTTGTTGGCATGGCCCAGGGCGCCATACAGCGCCGACAGCAAGTGATCAGAGCCGGGTTCGAACGGGAAGCCGTCATTGACATCGGCACCATGCCCAACAAGCAGTTCGGCAATGGCCATCATGGCATCCGCTTTTTCCGGGTGAGCCTGAATGTGCTTAGAAAATGCTAGGTGCAGAATGGGCCGGCGCGGACCTATGGGCGTCACGGCCAGAGCGGAATCCCGCTGCAACGTCGATTTCACAGCCGGCAGATCGTAAAGTGCGACTTCCAGCCCCAGCTGTCCGTGCGCCAGGTCCGGCGTGTCGGCCAGCAGACGATCAACGACGGTGTTCTGGCCGTGATACAGTGCGATCTTCAGGCGCTGCTGTTTGCGGGCCCGGTCCATGCCATTGATCTCTACGGCCAGCTTCAGAGCCGGCCAGCTGGCGAAGTTGTTTTCCCTGGCGATGACATGCAGAAAATCGGCATGGGTCAATTTGCTGAAATCGCTGCGCGGCGGGTGAACGGCCAACCGTTCAAGCGCCGTGGCGTCGCCGTCGTTATAGGCTTTGCGCAGGGTTTTCGCCGCACGGCGAAGGCTATCAAGAGAGTTCATTTGTCGGTCTCCTCACGTACTGCCCGGGGTTCGCTGACGGGGCATGAGATCAACCGATGGATGTCTTCGAATATGAGGGGATGCAGCTACTGCTTTCCGCGAACCGGGCGGCCTACCCAACAGGCCACGCCAGTATATCGGCCCGGCAGGTTTTCGCAACATCCACAATGCGGTCGCGCTACTCGGGATGACCATCCAGATTCCACCCCACCGACGTTTAAAACTGTACATCATATTTGACATTGCAGCCCCGGCTCACTACTTACCGGTCAGGGTCAGGACCCCTGCCGCTCACAGGCTGACGCCCCGGTGAAGTCCTGAAAACCATCCCATTTACCGACTTCAGAAGTGTGCGGTCTAATGGCAATGTGAGCACCATTGGTTTTCCGCATTCGACGTCTGAATGAGGTTTACTATGAACAGATCAACTCACCTTCCCTCCATCGAAGCCTTGAAGGAGCAGGCAAAACGGCTGCGCCGGGACCTTGCGGCTGACGGTACTGCCATCGGGCACAGCCGGTCGCTCGAACTGCTTGCCCATCAGCATGGGTACAAGGACTGGAACACGCTGCATGCCGCCGTCGGCAACCGGCCTCCGTCCAGCCCGGTGGTGCCTGGACAACGGGTCCGTGGCCATTATCTCGGACAGCCGTTCGAGGGCAAGGTCAAAGCCCTGGAAAGCTTTTCCCGAACTGACAGGTTCCGGATAGCACTGCATTTTGACCAGCCGGTGGACGTGGTCACCTTCGACAGCTTTTCGGCGTTCCGCCAGCGTGTCTCGTGCGTTATCGGACCAGACGGCGTGACGGTTGAAAAAACGTCCAACGGCGAGCCGCAGCTCAGGTTGCAACTGTAATCTGCCGACCAGCCATCGAAACTGGCGCGGGTATGGCAAAACAAGTGCCATGCCCGCTAGCCTGCATGGCCCCTTCTCAATACCGGGCTCCTTGTCATAGTGTGGTCGCGACAGGTGCTATGGAAACAATACACTTGAACAGACGCAGACTGATGACTGGCAGCGCGGCTGCCGGAATCGCAGGTTTGGCAGGACAACGAACCATGGCGGCAAGCCCTTCGGGCCTCTTGGTCCCAGCTGAAGAAGACCGCCATGAACGCACTTTCATGCAGTGGCCGAACAGTCGCCGGGTCTATCGGGAAAAGACCTTTCTGGCCATGGTCCAGCAAACCGTTGCTGACATAGCCAACACCATCGTGGACTTTGAACCGGTGGTTCTCCTGGCGGCCCGGGATCAGCATGACGCTGCGCGCAAGTACCTGTCCGCCAAGGTTGAGCTTTGGGATGTTGCGACCGAAGACCTGTGGTGCCGGGACTCAGGCCCGCTGTTCGCCAAACAGCCTGATGGCAAGCTTGCGGTCAGTCACATTCAGTTCAACGGCTGGGGCGGCAGGCAGGTCCACAGGCAGGACGGGCTGGTTGCGGAACGGGTGGCCGAGCGCCTGGAGCTGCCGCTCATCGCGTCGGGCCTGAAAGGAGAAGCCGGAGGTGTCGAACACGACGGCCATGGCCTGCTAATGGCGCACGAAAGTTCCTGGGTGAACAACAATCGCAATGCCGGCCTTTCTCGTGACGACGTCGAAAGGCGGTTGCTGGCCGCCTATGGCGCCAGGGAGATGATCTGGTCTGCCGGCGTCAAGGGACAGGACATCACTGACTATCACATCGACAGCCTGGCCCGTTTCACCGGTTCCGGCCGGGTTCTGATCAACCTGCCGGATCAACCAGACATGAACGACCCGTTTCATGCGGCAGCCCTCGACACACACAACAAGTTGCTGGCAGCCAGGCTCGAAGTGGAAGTTATTCCCGAGCCGGTTTCAAGACGTGTAAAGTCCATCGACTTCGTGGCATCCTATGCCAATTACTATGCCTGCAATGGCGGTGTAATTGCAGCTCAGTTTGGTGACAGGGAGACCGATCGGATTGCTGTCGTGGCATTGCAGAAGCATTACCCGAACCGCGAAATCGTCACTCTGAACGTAGATGCGCTGGGCGAAATTGGCGGCGGCATCCACTGCGCTACCCAGCAGATGCCGGCATGATGACAATTCATGGCCCAAACACAGCAGCATCACTATGACCGTCAGACGCATTGTCACCAACATCGCAGCGGACCGTGTTGCCGAAGCTGAAAGATTCTATGGCGAACTGCTGGGCCTCAAAGTGGTGATGGATCTCGGATGGATTGTCACTTTCGCCTCGGATCAGACCGCTCCTGCACAGGTCAGCATTGCCAGCGAAGGCGGGTCAGGCGCGCCGGTTCCCGACATCTCCATCGAGGTGGACGATGTTGATGACGTTCATGAACGGGCGGAGGCGCTTGGGTTCGAAATTGCCTATCCCCTCACAGAGGAGCCCTGGGGCGTTCGCCGGTTCTTTGTACGCGATCCGTTTGGAAAACTGCTCAATATCGTTGCACACTCGGGTTAGGCGACGAGCCAACCGTGGGAGCAAGTATCATGGCAAACAGACAGAAAGTGTTTTCAGGCGGTTGCCTGTGCGGACACATTCGATTTGAGGCAGGCGGAAAACCGACATTTCCACACTTGTGTTCATGCCGGATGTGCCAGACCTGGTCTGGCGCACCTACCGTGGCTTGGGTTGAATTTCCCCTCTCCGAGTTTGCCTGGACCGGCCCCGGCGGCCAACCGTCAACATTTCAGTCTTCCGAAAAGACCCGACGGGGCTTCTGCGTGAAATGCGGCAGCAGCCTGTGTGCGCTGGACGACGGGTACGACAAAATTTCCCTGACAATAGCGGTGTTTGACGAACCGTCATTGCTGGTTCCGGGCAAGCAGCACAGCTACAAGGCCGCCGCCCCCAGGTGGTGGAAAGCAGACATCGAGCGGACGGCCGGCAAGCGCTAGAACCGGATCATGTTGACGATATCCTGGCTCCCGGCCCTTTCAGGCTGAACCGCTGGCCTGGCGTGCAATAGCATCGATATGAACGGTTGCGCAGTCCAGCGTGGCGAATCCCGGATCATGCCCGTCGAAAGCAAGAAACAGGTCGGTGCCGCCCAGCAGAATGGTCTCTGCGCCCCGCTCGGACAACGCCTTGCCCGCCTCGAACATGACGGCGCGCTGTTCGTCGGT
>JBCCVY010000101.1:0-10589 GCA_039194725.1 Pseudomonadota bacterium | reverse complement strand
GTACATATGAGCTGCCAGGAATGCCTGAAGCCCCGCATTGTCCTGTTTCATTTGTACCGACACGACAAGGTGATCGCCATCATGGACCGGGCCCGTAGGGTGGTCAGAGACCTGTTCGAGGCCTATTCCCGGGATCCAGGGCAATTGCCGGCAGACTGGCAGGAACATGGCTATTCGCGCGGCGACAGCCGTCAGGCCCGCCAGATATGCGACTTCATCGCCGGCATGACGGACCGTTACGCACTCGATGAACACAAGCGCCTGTTTGACCTCGATCCGCTTTTCCGTTAAGCCCCGCGCGGCACATCCGGACAAACGGATGGCATCGCACCACCCCAACAATCACAGCATGACCGGGATCCCGATGAACCCCTTCAGCCATATCAAGACGATCGTCGATGACGCGTTGGTTAGACTTGCAGATGACGGCGAACTGCCGGCTGGCCTGGATGCTTCAAGGGTCGTGGTGGAACCGCCGCGCGACCCGGCCCATGGCGACGTCACCACGAACGCCGCGATGGTGCTGGCGAAACCTGCTGGCAAGTCACCGCGGGACATTGCGGCAAGCCTGTGCGCTGTGCTGGCGCAACATGCAGATGTGGCTTCTGCAGACATTGCCGGTCCGGGTTTCGTCAACTTGCGGATTTCTAGTGCTTTCTGGCCAGGGTTTATGCGCTCCGTGCTGGCGGCAGGCGAGACGTTTGCTCAGTCAACACTGGGGCAGGGCCGAAACGTCAATGTCGAGTATGTGTCAGCCAATCCCACCGGTCCGCTGCATGTTGGTCATTGCAGAGGGGCGGTGTTCGGCGACGCATTGGCGAACCTGCTCGAAGTGACCGGCCACCAGGTGACCCGGGAATACTACACCAATGATGCCGGCAGCCAGATCGACACGCTCGGCGACAGTGTATTCCTGCGCTATCTCGAAGCGCTCGGCGAGGATATTGGCGAGATACCTGCGGGGCTGTCCCCGGGTGACTATCTGGTGCCGATTGGTAAACAGCTGGCGGCAGAATTCGGCGACAAGCTCAAGATCATGGATCAGGCGCAGCGAAAAGATCTGGTCAAGGACCGCTCCATCGCGGCGATGATGGACTTGATCCGTGAAGACCTGGCAACGCTCAATATTCATCAGGATGTTTTCTTTTCCGAGAAAACTCTGCATGAAAACGGGGAGATAGCACGTACAGTTCAGACTATGCGGGATGCCGGACTTGTCTATGAGGGCAGGCTGCCGCCGCCCAAGGGACAGTTGCCGGAAGGTTGGGAGGACCGTGAGCAAACCTTGTTCCGGGCGACCGAATTCGGTGACGACATTGACCGGCCCTTGATGAAGTCAGATGGTTCATTCACTTACTTTGCAGCCGACGTCGCCTATGCCCGCGACAAGATAAACCGTGGCTTCAGCGAACTTGTATTCATTCTGGGCGCTGATCACGGCGGTTATGTCAAACGATTGCAGGCGGTTACCAAGGCGCTTTCACAGGGGAATGCCAGAGCTGACGTCTTGTTGTGCCAGCTGGTGCGGCTGTTCAGGGCCGGAGAGCCGGTAAAGATGTCCAAACGGGCCGGCGAATTCGTCACCCTTCGCGACGTGGTTGATGAAGTCGGGTCCGATGTCCTGCGCTTCATGATGCTGACCCGCAAGAACGATGCACCGCTGGACTTCGATTTCCAGAAAGTCACCGAACAATCGCGCGACAACCCTGTCTGGTATGTCCAGTATGCACATGCCCGGATCGGATCGGCCTTTGGCAGGGCGAAACAGGAGATCGGCGAGGTTGCGGTTGACCTGTCGGATGTCCCCGAAGAATCGCTTCTGGCGCTGGATGACGAGACTGAACAGCGAATCATCAGCTTGATTGCCGGATGGCCGCGCGCCGTGGAGTTGGCGGCAGCAAATCGGGAACCTCACAGGTTGGCGTTCTATCTATATGAAATTGCAGCAGAATTCCACTCCTACTACAACAAGGGCAAAGATCAGCCGCAATTAAGGTTTATTTTGCCTAATCAGGTGCATCTTACACAAGCACGTCTCGCATTGTTGCAAATGATCCGCTATACTTTGTCTAGCGGACTTAGCATCTTGGGCGTAAAACCTGTCGATGAGATGTAAGGGTTTGATGGGAACCGGATGGATCAGGAATCAAATAGCAAACCGGGCAGTCGCGGTAGTTGGCGCGATCGCCTCGGTATAACCGAGGACAGCTCTTCCAAGCCGGAAGCGCCATCAGCACCTGCCAAGGCACCGGAAAAGCCGGTTGCGCGCGGCGATGCCAAGGTGGTTTCAAAGCCGGCTCCGATGGCACCTCGGCCGGGAGCGGCCGCCAGGGCGCCCGAGCGGTCAAAGGCAAAATCGCCGAAACCGGCAGCAAGCTCGGAACGGCCGGCTCCCGCGTCTGACCGGCCCCAGGCAGCATCCGGCGCCAAAGACGATGCATTTGCAGAACGTCTGCGCCAGCATCGCGCCGCGGCGGAGGAAGCCGTGAAAAAACGCAGCGCATCCTCCGGCCTCGACAAATTCTCTTTCGCCAAGAAAGAGGTCGAGACCGCTCGCGCAGAATCAGCTCCGCCGAAGAAGCCGGCTGCCAAACCGGTTCAGCCGCAGCCAGCGCCTGCCAAGCCGGTACTGTCTTCGCCGGCACCGTCTCCAGCGCCTGCGGCAGCGCCACCGCAAAGACCGGCCGCACCGGCACCGCGGCCCACGCAACTGCAACCGGTTCGCGCGCCTGGCGTCGCCGGAGCACCACCGCGGCCCGGGCAGTTTGCGCCGCCACAGTCACCATACGGCCAGCCGCCTTACGGGCAGCCGCAACCTCCACAGCACCCGTCACCGGCTTACCGGCCGGGGCAGGGGGCTCCCGGCTACGGGCAACCGCCCGGCCCACGTCCGCAACCGCCACAGGGGTACCCGCCACAAGGCCCGGATCCATATGGACGCGGCGGATACGGTGCGCCGCGGCCACCCGGTGCACCTGGGCAGGGCAGCCGCTTTGCGCCTCCGTCCAGCGAGTACGACCTGTTCGAGGACAACGGATACCGTCCGGCCGCGCCACTGGGCCGCTCGTCACCACCTGTCGGGCGTAACGAGCCCTTGCGCCCGGATTTCGACGATCCGTTTGATGACCAG
Source organism: Pseudomonadota bacterium (assembly GCA_039194725.1). Taxonomy (GTDB): domain Bacteria; phylum Pseudomonadota; class Alphaproteobacteria; order Rhizobiales; family Aestuariivirgaceae; genus Anderseniella. Next base: position 7,459 of record JBCCVY010000101.1, on the reverse strand, counting down.
CGCGAATATGGCGGACGCACGGCCAGCGACTATTCACAGGCCTATCGCGAATACGACGATGAAGATTACGAAGAGGACGAACCTCGCCGCTGGGGCGGTTTGATCATGGTTGTGCTTGCCTTGCTGATTGTCGGCGCTATCGCGGCTGGCTTGATTTACTGGTACTCACAGCAGAAAACCACGACAGGTGGCGCAACGACAGAAGTGCCGACGGTCACTGCACCAGAAACCCCAGCCAAGGCGCAACCTGATGCGACGGCAAACCCGCCGGCCGCTGCGCCTGCACAGGGCAAGAAACTTATCTACGACCGCATTCTCGGCACAGGTAGCGCCAATGAACCTGAGCGGATCGTGCCGCGTCAGGAAACTCCGCAGGCACCGGCCGGCAACTCAGGCGAGGGCAACCTGCTTCCATTGCCACTACCGCCGCCGCCCCAGACACAGGGCTCGCTGACACCCGGAAACGCCGGGCCGGACCCCGCGCAGCAGACAGCCAGCGCGGCGAGGGAGAATAACGAAAATCAGGGGGCCGCCGGCAGTGAACCGGCGGCTTCTGCCGTTTTCGCGCCAGCACCTCCGCCTGCGCCTGCTCAATCACCGGCCCTGCCGCCGCCTGCCGCAGCAGAACCGGTGCGCCAGGGGTCAATTACCCAGCCGCCCATACCGCGCAGCAAACCGCGTAATCTCGTTGCCTCGATACAGCAGGCGCCTTCAACGCAGTTCCAGCCGGTACTGCAGCCGACGCCGGCTCCGCCGCCGTCACAGCAGCTGAATGCACCGATCGACCTGCAGCAACAGGCGGCCATCGTGAACCCGCAGGTGCAGCCGCCAGTAACCAGTCAGATACCACCTCCGGCAGCCGCGCCGGCTGCGCCGCAAACCCGGAATGCGTCCCGTGACGATGACCCGCTGTCCGGTTTTCGGGCGCCGTTGAACTCTCCTGGCCAAGCCGCGCCGCAGGTTCCGCAACCGGCGCCGCAGCCGTTCCAGCAGCAAGCCGTTGTCGCCCCGCAGCCGCTGCCGACGCCGGCACCTGCGCCTCAACAACCCATAACCCAGCAATCTTTGCAGTCATTCTCTCCGCCGCCTGCAACCCAAAACCAGGCAGCCAACGCGCCGGCCGGGTCTGGATATGTCGTACAGCTTGCGGCTTACAGGTCTGAACAGGAGGCTCTGGGACAGTTCCAGCAGTTGCGCTCAAGACATGGCAATATCATCGGAAACCTGCCACCTGCGGTACAGCAGACCAATCTCGGCGCCAGCGGCACATTCTACCGCCTGGGCATGGGTCCGATGTCGTCAAAGCGCGCAGCGACCGAGTTGTGCAACAAGCTCATCGCTGCCGGTGAGCGTGATTGCCTGGTTCGCCGCCGCTGATATCCAGGCGCTGGCGCCGACAGCACGGCTCTATAGCAACAACCATCAAATTCAAAACGTTGCTGCACCTGTGGTGCCGTCGCACCCGGCACACAGAACGGCTAAAGTTCAGCCTGAACAACTGTGGCAGATCGGCAACACTTTTCCAAAAAATCGTCAGTGGCAGGAATTGAATTTGGCGAAGCACCATTACGTCTGGTAATCATCATTTCCATATGCGGGCAAGGAGGGTTTTCCGAATGCGTGACAGATTGGCGGTTCTGGCCATTGCGGGATTGATCAGCAGCATGGGAACGGCACACGCCGCTGATATGGAGTATCAGCGCGAGCTTGGTCTGATTGTTTCTGGTGTGGTTGACAAATGGGCCGGTGTTCAGTTCATCGAAGGCCCGGAGAATTTCGCGATAATCGGCACAAGCACCGACGACACTGTCTTCGTTACTGGCGGCGAAGCGCTTCTCAGCCTGCCAGCGGGAGACAATCTTTCAATTCAGAGTGATTTCAAATACGAGTACAACTCGAACGCGTTGGACAGCTTGTCGCCGGGAGATGTCATAGGCCCCGAATACATGTTCCAGGGTGCTTTCCATCTGAGTTGGCGCGACCCCACCTCATATCTGTTCGGCTTCTTCGGCGGCGTGGGCGAAAGCAGCAATGGCGAATTCAATACATCTGCGCGTTTCGTGGGCGGTGAGGTTCAGTTCTACATAGACAACCTCACGTTCTACGCCCAGGGTGGTTATGTCGACTTTGCGCCGCAGGATACGCCTTTTATCGGAAACGTCGGTCTCGACGACGGCATCTTTGCCAGAGGTGTTGTTCGCTGGTTCCCGACGGCGGACTCGCGCCTGCAACTGGAAGGCACCTATCTGAACGCAGAATATAGCTCAGGTGCATTGGTCAGCTTTGATGACATGGAGGCTTTTTCTGTCAAGGCGCGATATGACTTCACCGTCGCGGGCCTGCCCATCTTGGGCGCCTTGCCGGTATACGTCGCCTATCGTGGTACGTTCTGGAACGGGTGTGGAGAAAGCAATATCTTCGCTTCAGTCGACACGGATGATCATACCGTGATGGTTGGAACGTCCTATTCGTTCAGTGGCGACAAGATGACGGTAGACCGCCAGGGAGCAACCGTGGATACACCAGATTTCCGCCACAGTTGTGTGGCGAGCGAAACCATCAACTAGGGCAATGTAAACGTGAGCTTTCGCTCGTTGTGCCGCAATGGTCAGGCGTGGTCGTCTCTGATACGCTACCTGGGCAACGGAACTTCGGAGGCTGTCGTGAAACAGTTTCAACCGATCTTGTTATTGATGCTGGCGACAGCAACCGTTCTGTTGCCGGGGTCTCTGCGACCTGCAGCAGCCCAGGAATTCGACTTCATCCAGGCTATCATCAAGCCGCAGCTGAATATCGAACAATCCCGCCGCATCCGGCAGATCGTGAGGGATGTCGGGGGAAAGCGGTGGGCCTCCGCGCTGAGCGGAGGCATACAGGACGGCGTTGTCATGGAGCCAGCCGGGTACAGCATTGTCCCGACCGCTGATCTGGTGGCACAACAGGCGGCAGCCGGATGGAATGTCTGGCTCGACGGCAGTGCAGGGCACATAGAAGACACTGAGCAAATGCGCGCCTATGACGGCAGCCAGCTGTCCGTCAGCCTTGGTGCCGACACCCAGGTCTCCAGCAAGCTGACACTGGGCGCAATTCTCAACCACTCAGCAACGGACATCTCCAACACCTTCGTCGCCGGCACATCGACAACCAGTGCCATAAGTGTCGGCCCATACATGGCGCTGTTCCTGACCGACACCTTGGTTCTCACCGGTTCATTCCTGTACACTTGGACCGGCAACGGCGCCGACAGTGGCGGTGTTTCGGCCGACTACGACTCGGAAGGCTGGGGGGTGAATGGGTCGTTGACCAGCTATCATCAGGCCGGCAACTGGCTGCTCGCACCAACCATCGGGGTCAGTTTCAACGAGGAGCGCGATGACGCGTACACCAACAGCGAGGCGCCCCCAACCCAGTTTGACGCGTCGACGACCCGCACCGGCGCAATGGCGTTCGGCGCATCGGCCACCTACACCCATGTCCTGGAGAATGGCATGACCATCCAGCCTGTCGTGAGTGTCGAGGGGGAGTGGACGTTCCTGAGGTCCGTCACCGCCACCAGCAGCATCGAAGCCGATACCCGGGAATTCGATGTCAACATAACTGCTGGCTCCGACTTCCAGTTTACCAACTCGGTCTCGCTGTCGCTGAGCAGCACAGTCAGCGGGCTGGCGAAACCGGACTATCTTTCAGTTAGCGGCGGCGGTAGGCTGTCTGTCAGTTTCTGACCTGATTGTCATCGCAAAAACTGCGACCAATTGATTCCACAGGCGGCCCTGAATGGAACAGTTCACCGGCGGCTGCCAGTGTGGCGACGTCAGGTTTGTCGCTCGGGGGCAGCCATACCGGGTTGGCCTGTGCCACTGTCTCGACTGCCGAAAGCACCACGGTGCGCTTTTTCACGCATCAGCGATATTCCCGCAGGATGCGGTAACGATTGAAGGCGAAACCGGCGATTGCCGGCGGCGGGCGTTCTGCCCTGGCTGCCGGTCGTCGGTTTTCGCACGCAGCGGCGACGAAATCGAGGTCAAACTCGGGGCATTGGATGCCCCAGATCAGTTGATGCCGACTTATGAGCTCTGGACAATCCGCCGTGAATCCTGGCTACCGCCATTTCCTGTGTCGAAGCGATATGAGCGCGACCGTGACGCCGAGGGACGGTTTGAGAAATAGCCGGCCTGCCGGTGTGAAATATATATCACAGTTGTCAAAAAAAGCGCCTGCTCAGGAAGCTCAGTATTGCTCGCATCGGATCAACTTGGCATTATCAGTGTACGTTTTATTTGATTTGACTCGCAGGGGACCGTGCATGAAGAGGATTTTCAGATCGTTTGCCTTGGCAGGCCTGGTGTCATTGGGCGCACCGTCCGTGCAGGCGGCAGATTTTGAACCTGAAACCGCCATTCAACAACTGGTAGTGTCAGGTGTGGTTGAATCGTGGACCGGCTACACATTTTATAGCGGTTTTGAATCCGGCGATGGCGGTTCGGAAGACCTTGAAGACGGACTGTATTCCTCCTACAGCGGTCGTCTGAGCCTGCCGCTCGGCGATCGCTTGTCTGCTCAGATGGACGCAAGCCTGGAGGTCAGTTCAGACCATCTCTATGGCACCTCAGCTGACGATGAAGATCGCTTTGAGTATGGTTTCCAGGGCATTGTGCATTTCAGCTCCCGTGATCCGGATACCGGCCTGTTTGGCGTGTTTGGCGGTATCGGTGATGGTGCAGCCGACGGTGGCGAGTACCCATTTTACGTTGCTGGCGGAGAGGCGCAATTGTACTTGCCCGATTTCACTTTCTACGTGCAGGGCGGGTATTTCAATACGACGTCGAAAGAATCCCAACACGACGACGACGGCATGCAGGAAGCCTGGTTCGGTCGCGGTGTGGTCCGCTGGTTTCCAACCGAGGATTCCCGTTTCCAGGCCGAAGTGTCTTATGCAGATGGTATTGTGGACAAGAGCGAGTCTAGCAACGCAGAAGACGACGGCCATCTGGTCGAGTGGGCGGTGCGCTATGACACGCTGCTGACCGGATTGCCCGTAATCGGCGACGCGGGCGTGTTTGTCGGATATCGTGGCGGATATTTCGAAAATGAAGATGAAAACGAGCGCTATACCGATCATACGGTGATGGTCGGCTTCAGGCATGCCTTCGGCGGAAACTCCATCAAGGAGACCGATCGTATCGGCGCCACCCTGGATGCACCAAACTTCGGACGTTGGGTGGCATCGGGCAACATTACGGATTGACCAACTCAGCGCGTTGCCGGGCCACGGGCAACCAGTGAATGCTGACGCATCAGTCCGCTAACCGGTTTCCGCACGGTCCCGTCTATTTCGTCAGGTCCTGAGCCAGCATCAGGGCATTGCCGTCCGGGTCATAGAAGGTTGCGGTGCTGACCATTCCCTCGATGGTTTCGGTTTCACCGTCAAATTCGACTGCAGCATCTTCCAGCGCGGCACGCGCTGCCGCAATGTCTGCGACCCCGAACACAGGAACGGTGTTGCCGGGATTAGGTTCAGCCTGCTCGCCCAATCCCAGTGTGACGCCTTGGGTGTTGGTTTGCATCTCGCTCCAGCCCGCTTCATCGATATGCATAAGCAACTGAAAACCGAGATGCTCTTCATACCATTGTGCACTTGCGTGCCTGTCACGAACCGAGAGTGCCAAGGTGATTGTATCGTCCAGAGTAACTATCGGCATGGCACTTCCTTATGTAGTGAAAATATAGTAACTATAATTTATGGATATCGGATTGCTTGTCAACATCACATCCAGGGCCTGGTCACTGAAAATCCTGGCGCTTCTGCACTCGGGCGTGCCGGGCCGGCAGGCACCGCTGCTAACCGCAACCCAGGCCAGCCGGTCCTCGTTTGCATCAAGCCTGGACAATCTGCTCCAGCTTGGACTGCTTGAACGAAACCCAGGCCATGGTCATCCCTTGCGGCCGGAATTCCGCTTGACCCACTCCGGACAAGCCGCGGCTGCAGTGGCAAACGGCATCACGGAGATCGTGCCAGAGGAAGACGCATTCGCCATTGTCAGGCGGACCTGGTCGGTGCCCGTTCTGGCGGTCACGGAAACACCGAAGCGCTTTTCGACCATCAGGTCCGGGCTGGGCGCGATCACCGATCGTGCCTTGTCAAACTCACTAGGCCTTCTGGAGGAGCGCGAGTGGCTCAAACGCGAAATTGATGTGTCCAGGCGGTCGCCGTATCCGACTTACCGTGCAGTCAACGCGGGCAGGAAAATCAACCGGGCAATCGGCCTGATCATCTAGGCAGCAATGGCCGGCCATCTTTTTCAGAGCGCGCACTTGTAAACCTTCGCTAGCCATGGAACGTCATGTCGCCAACGGATCGCATCACGTTCCTGGTTGAAGAGCGAGCAGTGGAAACACTAGAGCGGTCTCTGATTTGCGGAATTGAGTGTTGCTATCAATCACAGTGCCCGGCGGAGGTTTTTGCATGTGGCAAGTTGCAGTCAATGCATTTGTCTACGTCAGGCATTTCTTGCTGACGTATCGATGCTGGCAAAAGACCGGTCGTTACCCAAACATCGCTGTACCGGTCAGTTTCGAAGAGAAGTTCCTGTGGAGAAAGATCTTCGACAGAAATCCTTTGTTCCCGCAGGTTAGTGACAAACTGCTGGCAAAGCAGTTCGCGGCGTCGAGGCTCCCAGACGTGCCGATTCCTAGAACCCTGTGGGTTGGCGTTGATTTTAATGACATACCCGAAAAGTTGCTCAAGGGCCCCGCGGTGCTGAAAAGCAATCACGCCTCTGGACAGTTTTATTTTCTTCGCGGACAGCCTGTGGACCGCGCAAAGTTGAAGGCGATGACAGATAACTGGCTGGCCAGGCCGTATGGACAAGGCAACGGTGAATGGGCGTATCGTGATATAGACCGCAAAATTTTCGTTGAGGAACTGGTCACCGGTGTGAACGGCGAGCCGCTTGAGGACTACAACGTCTATGTGATGAACGGCGTTGTCCGACACACCCAGTGTTTGAGACAAAGTCACGGCCCGAATCCGACCAATACGAGATATGACAGGGACGGGTTCCGGTTTGAAGCGCAGTACAGCCCTACATTCGTGTATGAAGCCAAGGATCCACCAGTAGAGTATCCTGAGATTGTGAAAATGGCCGAACGCCTAGGTGCCGGATTCGACCATATCCGCTGCGACTTCTACCTGTGCGGAAGCATCATTTACTTCTGCGAAATGACGGTCTACGCGATGGCTGGCTTCCCCTATGCGGAAGGACGTTTGCGGGGCGTTTGGGAGTCCAGTTGGAACATCCGCCATTCCTGGTTTTTGACGACGCCTCAATCCGGATGGCGCGGAATTTATGCGAAAAACCTTAGATCCCTGTTCGACGAAGATCGCAATCAATCGTCTGCTTAACCTGCGAAAAACGGCTGAGGCTCCCGCATCCCCCAACGGTTGGAGAGCAAATTGAGG
>JBCCVY010000100.1:0-10608 GCA_039194725.1 Pseudomonadota bacterium | reverse complement strand
CCGGCATCAACCAGACCCTGTTCGGGACCGACATGGACGCTGGCCTGCTGCAGTCCCTGACCGATCTGGCCAGTGCGCAGGGGATCATACCCGATTACCCGACGCTGCTGGCGGCCGCCTTGCCGGTGTCCGCCGCACAACAGTGTGAATTGCTCAGACTGTCGAGTGCTCAAACCCGGTGCCTCAACGATGTACAGTCCGCTTTGCCGCCATCACCGGCGCTGCGAGACAATGAACGCAAGGTGGTGCTGTATCAGTCAGGCGCCGACACATGGAAGAGGGCTGTACTGCTGGCGTGGGCGCGCAATGGGGGGTCGGACGATCAGGGTTGGGCGCGGCTGTATCAACTGCCGGATGACTGGGACATACCGGTTTTTCCAGTGAAAGGTAGCGACGTGCTGGCGTCAGGCGTTGAACCCGGACCACAGGTCGGTGAGATGTTGAGAGCCCTTGAAGATTGGTGGATTGCCGGCGGATTTAAGGCCGGCCGCGACGAGCTGTTGGCTAGACTTGGCGGCTAGCAATGGTTTAGAATTGTGAGAGCAGTGTGCGTGAGCGAAAACCGTTTGCGCCCGGAGCTCCGCAAACAGAATTCCAAAACAGGCAATCAATCATGCAGAAATTTGCTGTCGGACAGGCTGTCCGTCGCGTGGAAGATGAACGCTTTCTAAAGGGAGCCGGCTGTTATGTCGATGACATCAGCCTGGACAACATGGTGCATGCCGCCTTCGTGCGCTCACCCTTTGCGCATGCGAAAATCGGCAAGATAGATGTCTCTGGGGCTGCAGCCATGCCGGGTGTCATCAAGGTGCTCACCCACAAGGATGTCAAAACGGCCGGCCTTGGTCCGTTCCCGACGCTGACCGCGGTGGACGGAGTTGATGACAACGGCATTGCAGTGCCGGAACGCCACGCCCTGACCGGAGATGTCGCGCGCTTCGTCGGCGATCCCGTGGCCATGGTCATTGCAGAAACCCGCGGACAGGCCGAACTGGCTGCCGAAGCCGTCATGGTCGATTATGACGACAGGCCGGCGGTGGTTGACCTGGCCACGGTGCTCGACAAGAAGACCAGGCTGATCCACCCGAAGCTGAAATCAAACCGCACCTATCATTTCCACAAGGGCGACGAAGCCGCGGTCGACAAGGCCATCGGTGCCGCCGCGCATGTCACCCGGCTGACGTTCGTCAACAACCGGGTGGCGCCGTCGGCGGTTGAGCCACGCGGATCCATCGGCGACTATGATAGCGAGAAAGACCAGCTGATCCTGCATGTGTCGGGCCAGGCCGTGCATGGCCAGAAGGGGCAGATGGCCGATGTCATCTTCAAGGTGCCGCCTGAAAAGGTGCGCGTGGTCATGCCCGATGTCGGCGGTGGATTTGGCGCGAAGAACTTCGTCTATCCGGAAAATGTCATGGTCATGCTGGCGGCCAGGCTGGTGGGGCGGCCGGTCAAGTGGATTGCCCAGCGCTCGGAGAACTTCCTGTCGGAAATTCACGGCCGCGACCATCTGACGACCGCACAACTTGCCCTGGACGAAGACGGCAATTTCACCGCTTTGAAAATCGATACGCGGGCCAATATGGGCGCCTATCTGTCGTCCTATGCGACGATCATCCCGACATCTGCGAGTTGGGTGTCGATGGGCGGAAACTACCGCATTCCGTCGGTGTCAATGTCGGTGGATGCGGTGTTCACGAACACGGTGCCGATCGATGCCTATCGCGGTGCCGGTAGGCCGGAGTCCGCCTACCTGATCGAACGGCTGGTGGATTTGGCGGCCCTGGAAACCGGGCGCGACCCGGTTCAGCTGCGGCGGCAGAACTTCATCAGCCATTATCCCCACAAGATGGCGCTCGGCATGGTGATCGACTGTGCCGACTTTGAAGGCACATTGGACAAGGCTCTGCAGGCGCATGATGCGGACGGGTTTGCAAAACGGCGCAGGGCGTCTGAACGCAAGGGCAAGTTGCGCGGGCTCGGCGTGTCCAGCTATCTGGAGGTGACCCTCGGCATGCCGGCCGACTTTGCCGAGTTGCGATTTGAAGATGACGGCACGGTGTCTTTGATGACCGGCGGCCAGGCGACGGGGCAGGGCCATGAGACCACTTACAAGCAGATCATCAGTTCAGAACTGGGCATCGACCCGGACAAGGTGCGCTACATTACCGGCGACACCGACGTCATAAAGTCCGGCGGCGGTCATGGTGGTTCGCGATCCTTGATGGTCATCGGGTCGGCTCTGCTGAACACGTCGCAAGAAGTTGTGAACAAGGGCAAGCTTGCCGCCGCGCACGTTCTCGAAGCCGGCGTGCAGGACATTGAATTCAATGACGGCCGGTTTGCCATTCTGGGCACGGACCGGGGCATCGGCATCCTCGAACTTGCAGCGAAACTGCGGGCCATCGCCGACAGCCTGCCGGCTGGTGTTCCCGACAGCCTGTCATCTGCAAAGACCTGGCAGCGCGAGCAGTTTTCATATCCCAACGGCGTTCATGTCTGCGAAGTCGAGGTGGATCCCGATACCGGCATGACCGTTATCACCGGCTACACGGTGGTCGATGACTTCGGCCGGATCATCAACCCGCTGATTGCCGGCGGACAGGTGATGGGAGGCGCGGTCCAGGGCATCGGCCAGGCCTTGCTGGAAGGTGTGACCTATGATGAGACCGGCCAGCTTCTGACCGGGTCGTTCATGGACTACTGCATGCCGCGGGCCGCGGACCTGCCGTCGATCGGGCTTGAGTTCAACCAGGACGCGCCGACACAGTCCAACCCGCTCGGGGTCAAGGGTGCGGGCGAAGCCGGTGCCACCGGCGCGCCGCCGGCTGTGGTCAATGCAGTTGTTGACGCCCTGAAGCCGTTTGGCATCGCTCATGTCGACATGCCGCTTACGCCGCTGAAAGTATGGCAGGCGATACGCGCGGCTGAATCAGGTCGGGCCGCTCAGTGACACCCGGCCCGTACGAAGTTGCGGTAAGCTGTTGTCATGGCGCCTCGACACATGGTTTAAGGTGGCTATATGGGGCTGGTGCGGAGCGCAGCTGGATAATCATTAGGGTCGGGTTTGGGCGATGACATTTCAATCCATTGCGGACACGGTACACGAGCATACGGCGTCGGATGAGGATCCCGCCGATCTGTCCTTTGTCGTGTCCGGCCGCTTCATGCAGCAGTTGGCGGTAACGCTCAGGCCGGGCCGCCGGATGGTCGGCTGGGCAAAATCGGTTATCGCCCATGACAACGGTGTCATTCTCGAAGACGCCGGCAACGAAGCCCTGGTCATGGCATGTAATGTCGGTGATGCCGATGCCCGGGTTGTGCTGTCGCCCGGCGGATGTGTGGGGGTTTTTGACCTGAAACAGCTGGCCGGCCGCATATTGTTGCCGCAGGAAAATTTCCTGGCCGTCGGCCCGGGCGTGCAGTTGAGACCGTACAGCCATATCAAGTCACTGAAATCCGCCAACCGGCCCGATGGCTTGGTGTTGCTGCAGGCTGATGGTGAAGGCTGGGTGTTTTTGGCGGCAACCGGCGAAGTGTCCCATCTCAAGCTGGGGGCCGGCGAGATCCTGGCGGCCAGAGGCAGCGCCATAGCGGCACTTGGTGCAACGGTGGTGATTGAAAAGGCGTCTGAAAGCCATGGCGTTGCTGCCGACAACAAGCTGAATGTCGCCATTTTGCGCGGACCGGGCAATGTGTGGCTGCAGTCCGCGCCGGCACCGGCAAACGCTCCCGATCCTGATGCGAAGCCCGGCTCACCGATCGTGGTCAGTTTCAGCTGACATCAATCCGTCGTAGCAGCCATTGCGTTTATGTGGCCGGGCCGGATCTGCCGTGCTGATCGCATCCCGACTGAGATTTTGGTACTAGGGTCTGGACCCTGTTTGAAAGATGGATGACACGATGACCGGAACAGTCCTGATAACCGGTGCTGCGCAGCGCATTGGCCGGCAACTGGCTCTTGACCTGGCCGACCAAGGCTGGGCGGTGGCGGTACACTACAACACGTCGCGCGCTGGCGCGGACGCCGTGGTTGCCGAGATTGAGGGCAAGGGCGGGCGTGCCGTCGCAGTGCAGGGGGATCTGGCCGAAGGCGGTGTGCCGGAGTCGGTCGTGGCCCGGTCCGCAGAGGCCCTCGGGCCGCTGACATGTTTGGTCAACAATGCGTCGCGGTTCGAACCGGATGAGGCGGAAACGATGACGCAGCAAGACTGGGACCTGCACCTGAACATCAACCTGCGGGCTCCGGTGTTTCTGGCGCAGGCCTTCGTTGCGCAGTTACCTGAAGGTGCGCAAGGCAATATCGTCAATCTCATCGACCAGTGCGTGTTGAAACTCAATCCGACGTACTTCTCCTACACGGCGTCGAAATCCGCGCTGTGGACGGTGACGCGCACACTGGCCCAGTCGCTGGCACCGGGGGTTCGCGTCAACGCAATCGGCCCGGGCCCGGCCTTGCCTCACGTGCGCATGAAAGAAGGTGATTTTGCCGAGCGGATCGGGCAGACGCTGTTGCAGCGCGGGACGTCGCCGCAAGAGATATCGTCAGCATTGTCGTTCATTTTGTCCGCCCCGGCCTTGACCGGACAGATGATCGTGCTTGATGGTGGGCAGCATCTGGTCTGGCAGACGCCGGATGTCACGGATGTAGGCGAGTAGGTGATATGGACAACAATCCACGCCAATTGAGTTCAGCATATGCAGATGCCGAGCACGGGTTGCGGCATGTCTTCGTGCGGGACCTGGCGCTGATTGCCATGGTGGGCATCTATGAGCACGAGAAGCGGCATCCACAGCGTATCCTGGTCAACATCGATTGTGCGGTTAAGGAGCAGGGCGGAGAGTTGGAGGACGATATCAAGAACGTCGTCAGCTACGAAAAAGTGGTCAAGAACGTGAAGGCCATTGTCCAGGACGGCCATGTCAATCTGGTCGAGACTCTTGCTGAAAAGATTGCCGACAAGGTGTTGCGGAACAGATCGATCAAACGCGTGCGGGTGCGGGTCGAGAAGCTCGACATCATCCCCGAGGCCTCAAGCGTAGGGATCGAGATCGAACGTACGCGAGGCCGATGAGCGACACTCAGATCAGCCACGAAGATGAAGCTGCCGAATCCACTATCGAAAGTGGTCCGGAGGTCATCAAGCGGTTTGCGAAAACCCTGCCGGGCAGACCGGGCGTCTACCGGATGTATAACCACAAGGGCGACGTGCTTTATGTAGGCAAGGCGCGCAATCTGAAGAATCGGGTTTCCAACTACACCCGCCTGGGTGGCCATACCAACCGCATCGCGGCGATGATCGCCAACACCAGTTCCATGGAGTTCGTCACTACCAAGACGGAGCCGGAAGCGCTGTTGCTGGAGGCAAACCTGATCAAGCGCCTGAAGCCGCGCTACAACGTCATTCTGCGTGATGACAAATCGTTTCCCTACATCCTGATTGCCAAGGACCATGACGTTGCCCAGATCACCAAGCATCGCGGCGCGCGCAATCGCAAGGGCAGCTATTATGGACCGTTTGCATCGGCCGGCTCGGTAAACACCACCATCAACTTGCTGCAGAAGGCGTTCTTGCTGCGCTCGTGTTCGGACAGTTACTACGAAAACCGGACCCGGCCCTGCCTGCTGTTTCAGATCAAGCGCTGCGCCGCGCCATGTACCGGCGAGATTTCTGCAGACGGCTACAACGAACTGGTCAGGCAGGCGGAAGCCTTTCTGTCCGGCAAGTCCAACGCGGTCAAAACGGCTCTGGCGAAACAGATGGAGGCCGCGTCGGAGGAGCTTGATTTTGAGCGTGCGGCCGTTTGCCGTGACCGGATTTCGGCACTCAGCCATGTAACCGCATCGCAAGGCATCAACCCGCAGGGTGTGGCCGAGGCAGATGTATTCGGCCTGGCCCAGGAGGGTGGGCAGACCTGTATCCAGGTGTTCTTTATCAGGGCCGGACAGAACTGGGGCACGCGCGCCTACTTCCCGCGTGCCGACAAGTCGGTGGAGCCGGCCGACATACTGGCTGCCTTCATCGCCCAGTTCTATGACGACAAGCCAGTGCCACGCCAGATTCTGCTGTCCGGTGATGTCAGTGAAATCGAGCTGCTGAGCGATGCGCTGTCAACCAAGGCGGGCCGCAAGGTGGATGTGCTGGTGCCGCGGCGCGGTGAAAAACGTGAGCTGGTCGATCACGCGGTGACCAATGCCCGCGAGGCACTTGGCCGTAAGCTGGCCGACACGTCATCGCAGAGGAAGCTTTTGGAAGGTGTCAAAACCGTATTCGGGCTCGAGCGCGTGCCTCGGCGTATCGAAGTCTATGACAACTCGCACATACAAGGCACCAACGCGGTCGGCGGCATGATTGTTGCCGGGCCGGAAGGACTGGCCAAGGCACACTATCGCAAGTTCAACATCAAGACCGAGCAGGACAGCGGCGGTGACGATTTCGGGATGATGAAGGAAGTGCTGACGCGACGGTTTTCCCGCCTCCTGAAAGAACAGGGCGAGCGTCCCGCTGATGCAGGAGACGGCGGGGAGGAAGCCGATGCCGGTGAAGACGACACCAGCGTCGGCACGTGGCCGGACCTGCTGCTGATCGACGGTGGCAAGGGCCAGCTTTCCGCGGTGCAGGAGGTTCTTAGGGAACTGGGTGTCGACGATGTGCCGGTCGCAGGTATCTCGAAGGGGCCGGACCGCAATGCGGGCCGCGAACAGTTTCATGTATCGGGCAAGGCACCGTTCATGCTCGAACAACGTGACCCGGTGCTGTATTATGTGCAAAGATTGCGTGATGAAGCACACAGGTTTGCCATCGGTACGCATCGCGCCAAGCGCGCCAAGGCGGCGCTCGCCAATCCTCTTGACGAGATTGGCGGCATTGGGCCAGGGCGCAAAAAGGCGCTGTTGCGCGCCTTTGGGTCGGCGCGGGCGGTCTCCGGCGCATCGATTGCTGATCTCGAGCAGGTTGAAGGAATCAGCAAAAGTCTGGCAACTGCCATATACGGTTACTTCCACGAGGGTGAAACTTGAGCGCTGGCGCTGAAAAAATCAGGCATCCGAACCGGCGCGGCAACGTTGCCACCTGGCTGCCAAACATCCTGACCTACCTGCGCATCGCTGCGGTGCCCATGGTGGTGGGCCTGCTGATCTATGGCGGTGACACCAATCACTGGATAGCCGTGGCGATTTTCATCATCGCCGCGATCACCGATTTTCTGGACGGATACCTGGCCCGTATCTGGCAACAGCAGTCATCCCTCGGCAAGATGCTGGATCCGATTGCGGACAAGCTGCTGATAGCCTCGGTTCTTCTGGCGGTCACCTATACCGGCGAGATCAAGGGCATTCACATCTGGGCGGCTATTATTATCTTGTGCCGCGAAATACTGGTGTCGGGTCTGCGGGAGTTTCTGGCCGAACTCAGGGTCTCCGTTCCGGTGACGCAGCTGGCCAAGTGGAAAACCACCTTCCAGATGATCGCCATCGGGTTTCTGATTGTCGGGCCTGCCGGTGACAAGGTGTTTCATCATACCTCCACGATCGGGCTGACGTTTTTATGGATTGCCGCCGTTGCAACGCTTTATACCGGCTATGACTATTTTCGCGCCGGCGTGAAGCATGTCATGGAAGAAGACGAATGAAGGTGATGTATTTTGCCTGGGTGCGTCAGCGCACCGGTACGGGCGAGGAAATGATTGAAGTGCCCGAGGACGTGACCACGGTGGCCGAGCTTGCCGCGCACTTGGCGACCCGCGATGAAGGCTATGCGGCCGCGTTCGCTGACATGCGGGTTATCCGGGCGGCGCTGGACCAGGAGCACGTGGCGCTGGACCACCCCATCGGGGACGCCCGCGAGATTGCGTTTTTCCCCCCGGTTACCGGTGGATAACCGAAAATCATCCGTGTACAATTGTTGCCACTGTTTAAGGTTAAGTCCGATGGACTCGACCCTGTCGACGACATGGGGCGCAAGGCTGTCGGTGCGAGCCATCGAAACAAGTGCAAGCGAGCCTGAGCACATCTGATCGGCACCGCATAACAAGGAAAGGGGAAATGCCCGTGGCCAATCGCATGGCAAGGAATGTCGCTGATCGTTTCGACGAGGAGATCCGGTTTTTCAAAACCTGGATCGACAAGCCGAAGGCGATGGGTGCGGTCTTGCCCACCAGCAGCGTGACCGCCAGACGCATGGCCAGCCTTATCACTGCGCAAAGCGATGATCCGGTGCTTGAGCTTGGCCCCGGCACCGGTGTTATCACCAAGGCAATCCTGGCCCGTGGCGTAAACCCATCGAAGCTGTTTTCGGTCGAATATACAGAAGCGTTCATTCCGCAGCTGAAAGCGGACTATCCTGAAGTGAACATCATCCACGGCAATGCATTTCATCTCGACGATGTCTTGCCTGATATGGGCGCCAGCAGGTTTGATACCGTCATATCAGCCATCCCGATGTTGAACTTTCCGCTCGAAAAACGCATCGGCCTGCTGAATGAACTGTTTGACCGGCTTAAGCCCGGGCGGCCGATCGTGCAGATCTCCTACGGCCCGGTTTCACCGATCCCGCCCGACTGGCAGACCTATTCCGTGGAACCGTTTGACTGGATGGTGCGCAACCTTCCCCCGGCACGGCTGTGGGTCTACCGCAGGATACTTGCGGCGTAGCAAGAGCGCTGAGAAATCGGACCGTCTGGCCTCCGGACCCTGGTGTCAGTGATTGTCGGCTTCGGCATACCTGCCGCCGGTCAACAGATGCTCGGCCAGCGTCTCATCGCGTCCATAGACATCACGCCGGAAGTGGGTGGTCCCGTCCTTGTTCACCCAGGCGGTAATATAGGTAACGTAGACGGGCACCTTCTGCTTCAGCTTGACGATGCGGCGCTTTCCGGATGCGATCTGGTTGTTGATCTTGTTCAAGGTCCAGTTCTGCCGTCCGAGTATGACCTCTGCCAGCTTGGTCGGGTTTTGGACACGCATGCAGCCATGTGAAAACACGCGCAGGTCCTTGTTGAACAGGCTCTTCGATGGGGTGTCGTGGATATAGACATTGTACTTGTTCGGGAACATGAACTTGATCCGGCCCAGCGCGTTCTTGTCGCCCGTGTCCTGGCGCAGCCGGAACGGCATCCGGCGCATGCCGGCCCAGTTGACCGAGTAGGGGTTGACGATCTTGCCTGACTTGTTGAGCACCCGAATGCCCTGGCGCTGCAGGGAGCCCGGGTCCCGTTTCAGTTTGGGCAGGTATTCCTTGTTGGCGATGGATGACGGCACGTTCCAATAGGGGTTGATAACCAGGTAGGTCATCTCTTCGGTGAATACAGGGGTCTTGTGATAGGTCTTGCCGACGACGATACGCGCTGTATGGACCGTCTTGCCGTTGTCGACAACTTTCAGCTCCTGGTCGGCCAGGTTGGCAAACACGTAGAAACCGCCGGGCTCGCGATCAAGCCAGCGCCTGCGTTCCAGATTGACCTCCAGCTGCTGGATGCGCCGCGTGATCGGCACGTTCATCTGCTTCAGTGTTGTCGGGCCGATAACGCCGTCATCGGTCAGCCCGTGCCGGCGCTGGAATTTCTTGACTGCGGCGACGGTCACGTCGTCATAGGCATCGTCGACGGGTCGGGTTGCCGGATCCATGTCGCCCGTGGTGATGAGAAATTCCCGCAACACCGGCAGGCGCACATCCGGTTTGCCGGGTTTCATGGCTTTGCCGGGCGGGATTGTGGCCCAGCCGCCGGCCGCCTCGATGGCTCGGTATTCCTTGAGTTTCGCCACCAGCCGGTGATAGCGCTTGTCCTGTGGCATCAGGGTCTGGACGTAAGGCAGGAGATCGTCCGCCTGTTCGGCGCCGTCAAGCAGGTAGGCCGCACCGAGTTCGCGGACCTCTATCTTGTTGTCGCGATTGACTTCCTTGGGCGCAACACGCCCGCGCGTCAGGTCGCGGGCCATGTCTATGAAAGCGCTGGTCAGCAGCATTTCCAGTTCGGCCAGCGCGCGCGGGTGCGGATCGCCAACCAGGGCCCGGATGTCGGCCAAGCGGTATTTGAACTGGCGCAGACCGTGGTTTTCGATGTTGCCGAGAAACTGCAGCAGCATGCGGCCTTTGGTTTTCATGCCGTTGTCACGCACCCATATGGGCTTGAAAGAGCGATCGGAATAGTAGGTGAAGACCTGGATCAGCCGGTCATCGTCGTCCAATGAACCGATATTGCTCTCGCCGTTCAGGATGATGGATTCTATCGTCTTGCCAACCACCTCGTTGCCAGCGGCGTGAACGGGCAGTTTTGCCAGCGAGATGCTTAGTGACAGCGTTAGAGCGAAAAGCAGAAAGCTGACGTACGACCGCATATCGGATATCTCCATTCTTGCCCTAGAGTTCGATCAGTATAACGCCGCAAAACCAAATTTGAACGGTGAAAAATTCAATTTGGTTCACGCATATTATTGTGATCTGCGACCGGAGATCTGAACTGCTTTCCCATCAGTAAACAGCGGCACGATCAACCGGCACAACTTTGCAAGCGGTTGGTCTTGCCCACAGGCCGAATGGTCGGTCCGGGTCAATCTTATTGAAATTTGGGAGAAAAAATCATGCGCAAAACAATTCTTGGCATCGCTGT
>JBCCVY010000099.1:0-10648 GCA_039194725.1 Pseudomonadota bacterium | reverse complement strand
CCCTATCCTGCCGGCTGGAGCCTTGCTAGTTTGCCGCCAATTCGGGACTTCTTCATCAGGGAAAACTGTTATGGCCAAGGAACTTCCAACCCAGGCGGATGTCGTCATTGTTGGCGGCGGCGTCATTGGCACCTCGCTGGCCTACCATCTCACCAAGATCGGCATAACAAATGTCGTGTTGCTGGAGCGCAAGCAGCTGACCTGCGGCACCACCTGGCACGCGGCCGGCCTCGTCGGGCAACTGCGCGCCAACCGCAACATGACCGAACTGGCCAAGTACACATCCGAGCTGATGAAGGGTCTCGAGGCAGAAACCGGTCAGGCCACCGGCTTCAAGCAGAACGGCTCCATCTCGGTTGCCCTTACCGACGCCCGCTTCGAAGAGTTTCGCCGCGGTGCGTCCATGGCCAAGAATTTTGGCCTGGATGTGCAGGTCATCTCCGCCGGCGAAGTCAAGGAACGCCTGCCCCATCTTGCCACCCACGAAGTGACCGGTGGTGTGTTCCTGCCGGGCGATGGCCAGGTCAACCCGATTGACGTGACCCAGGCCTATGCTGCCGGCGCGCGTTCACGCGGCGCCAAGGTGTTTGAACACACCAAGGTCACCCGGCTTCTGAAAGACGGCAACCGGGTAACCGGTGTGGAGACCACTGCCGGCACCATCATGGCCGACAAGACGGTCATCTGCGGGGGCATGTGGTCGCGTGAACTCGGCCAGCAGGTCGGCGTGCAGATCCCGCTGCATGCGGCGGAGCATTTCTATGTGGTAACCGAGCCCCATGCGGATCTGCCCAGGGAGATGCCGGTTGTCCGCATTCCCGATGAGTGGGCCTATTACAAGGAAGACGCCGGCAAGCTGCTGCTCGGCGCATTTGAGCCGGTTGCCAAGCCCTGGGGCATGGACGGCATTCCCGAAGATCACGAGTTCGAAACGTTCCCGGAAGACTATGATCACTTTGAACCGGTGCTGGAAAAGGCGGTGGCGCGCATGCCCCTGTTGGAGACCGCCGGGATCGCCCTGTTCTTCAACGGACCGGAAAGCTTCACCCCGGACGATCGCTATTATCTCGGCGAAGCCCCGTTCGTCGACGACCTGTTCGTTGCGACCGGGTTCAACTCCATCGGCATCCAGTCATCCGGTGGCGTCGGCAGGGTGCTGGCCGACTGGATCAAGGATGGTCACCCGCCAATGGACGTGGCCGATGTGGACATTCGCCGCGTGCATCCGTTCCAGTCCAACAGGAAGTATCTGCACGACCGCACCACCGAAAGCCTTGGTCTGCTGTATGAGATGCACTGGCCGTATTTTCAGCCGACCACGGCGCGCGGTGTGCGCAAGTCTCCGTTCCATGACAGGCTTGCCGCCCAGAACGCCTGTTTTGGCGAGGTTAATGGCTGGGAACGCGCCAACTTCTTCGCCCCTACCCCCGAAGAGGCGAAATATGAATACTCCTATCACCGCCAGAACTGGTTCCCGTACGCCCAGACGGAAGCCGACGCGGTCGCAAACACGGTCGGCCTGTTTGACCAGACCAGCTTTGCCAAGTTCCTCGTACAGGGCCGTGATGCCTGCGCGGTTCTCAACGAGATTTGTGTCAACGATGTCGACGTGGCCGCCAACAAGCTGGTCTACACCCAATGGTGCAACGAGCGCGGCGGTATCGAGGCTGACCTGACGGTGACGCGTCTGGACGAAAACGAGTTCATGGTCGTCACCGGTGCCGGTCCGCAGATCCGTGATTTCTCATGGCTCAAGCGCCATATCGGCGACCGTTTCTGCACCGCAGCCGACATTACTTCCGGCCTGCCGATGCTGTCGCTGATGGGACCGAATTCGCGCGCACTGATGGAAAAGCTGACCGGCGAGAGCTTCGCAACCGATATCCAGCCGTTTGGCACGTCGCGGGAAGTCGAAGTGGGATACGCCCGCGTGCGCGCCAGCCGCATCACCTATGTCGGCGAACTGGGATACGAGCTCTACATCCCGGCTGAATTCGCCCTGCATGTCTATGACACCATCGTTGAGGTGGGCGCAGACTTCGGCCTCGCCCATGCCGGCATGCACACCATGAACAACTGCCGCACCGAAAAGGCCTATCGCCATTTCGGCCACGACATTGCCGATGAGGACACCCCGATTGAAGCCGGTCTCGGCTTCACCATCGCATGGGACAAGAAGGGCGGATTCATCGGCCGTGACGCCCTCCTGAAGCAGAAGCAGGCACCGGTCCGCAGCAAGCGCATGATCACCCTGGCCCTGGAAGACGACAGTGAGGCGTCGCCGCTGATGTATCACGAGGAACCGATTTACCGCGACGGAGTGCGTGTCGGCTCGACCACGTCGGGTGCATGGGGACACCGGGTCAGCAGGTCCCTCGGCATGGGGTACGCCCACTGTGAAGAAGGCGTTACACAGGATTGGATCGAATCGGGAAAATGGGAAGTCGAGATCGCCTGGAAGCGCTATGAGGCAAAGGTGCAGTTTGCGCCGTTCTACGATCCGAAGAGTGCACTCATCAGGGCCTGACAGGTGCCGTTTCGGCAGGCCAGGAGCCGCCCGGGCGACAGACCCGTCGACATGCACCACGCCTGCCGCGGAAAGCGCCGTTGAGAACTGCTATGCCACGGCGTCCTACCTGCACAGTCTCGGCACACCGGCATCGTTGGCATCCTTCCCATATATCATTCCGTCAATGCCTGCCCAGTAAGCAGCTGCCTCGCACATGGGGCACGGCCTCGACGATGAGTACATCACCGTGCCGTTCAGGTGTCGCGACCCAAGGCGGCGCGCTGCGTCCCTTATGGCGGCGACTTCCGCGTGTGCGGTCGGGTCCTGGTCCAGGACCACCCTGCTCCATGACTGACCGACGATGCTGTCTTCACGCACAATGACCGCGCCGTACGGCTGGTCGCCCTTGCCGACTGCCAGTTGCCGCATCTCAAACGCGCGGTCGATGAATGCCGATGCGCCGGGGATCGCAGACTGGACGATCGCGTCGCCATCGTGCGCCCGTGCTTGGTGGCCGCAGGCGGCCAGCACGCTACCCGCAGTTGCTGTTCTCATGAACTGTCGCCTTGAACAGGAAATACCCATCGCAACCTCCTTGTCCTGTGCCCGGCTTGCATGCGCCCGGATCGGGTCTGACTGTAGCCCGCAGCTACAACAGTCGGCAAACAGGCGCTCTTTTGAGTTTGCCCGACGCCCGGCGGCGGTTTATGGCTTGCCAGGGTTCAACAGTTCCGGAGAGGCCGCGCGGCATGGCGCAATACGCTGACGAGTTTATCGATCGCCTGCACCTGGTTTGGGGACCGGGTTTTCTTTCGCCCGGCGGGCCGCAGGAAGTTGCCGAGGTCTGTCGCGGACTGAACCTCGAAGATGCAAATGTGCTGGACATTGGCTGCGGTACGGGCGGCCCGTCAATTGCACTGGCCCGCGACATGGGCGCCCGAGTTGTCGGCATTGACATCGAACCGCAACTGCTCGATCGGGCACGTGCGCTGGCTTATCAAGCCGGCGTTGGTGACCGGGTCGAGTTCCTCCAGGTGAAACCCGGCCCGCTGGCGTTCAGCGACGCCAGCTTTGACGTGGTGTTCAGCAAAGACGCATTGATCCACATACCCGACAAGCATGCGCTGTATGCAGAGATCATGCGGGTTCTCAAACCGGGTGGCGCATTGGCCGCCAGCGACTGGCTGGCAGGCGACAACGCCGATGATGACAAGGCGTTCCAGCACTACCTGTCCCTGGTGCCCCTCGACTACACTATGGCAACGCCGCAACAGACGGCAGACGTGATGCATCATGCTGGCTTTGAGGGCGTCGAGATCCGCGATCGGAATGCCTGGTATGCCGAACTGGCGCCGCTTGAGGTT
Organism: Pseudomonadota bacterium; assembly: GCA_039194725.1. Classification (GTDB taxonomy): domain Bacteria; phylum Pseudomonadota; class Alphaproteobacteria; order Rhizobiales; family Aestuariivirgaceae; genus Anderseniella. The sequence continues at coordinate 6,775 of JBCCVY010000099.1, read as the reverse complement.
ACCCGGATAGAAGGACCGTTGCGCGAACAGATCATCGCAGTTTCGGATGCGGAAACATATGAGAAATGGCTGGCGATCCGGCGCGCCCTGGCTGCCGCTGCGCAGTCCGGCGGCTTAAGGCCCACCCACTTGCGCGGATACAATCCCGCGGCCACCTAACAAACTCCGCTCAGCCGAGCACTGAGAAACTGGATTCCTGGTTGATCGGCCGCTTGCGCGAATAAAACCCGACATTGATCGTGCGCTGGATATACGGCAGCGTGAATTGCAGCGGTTCGTCATCGTGGTCGTTGCCCGCTTCGCAGTACGCCACCAGCGCCGCCATCATCTTTCCGGCAATCGGCGCGTTCTTGTACTGGTTGCCGCTACTGCCGCAGGCCATATAGAACCCGCCCAACAAAGACTTGTCGTAGATCGGGATCCAGTCGGTCGAGGCATCGTAGAGATCGACCACGCCGCGGCTGGTGCCGGGTATGCCGAGGCTCGGCACACGTTGCGCCATGCGCATCGCCTGGGTGGTCCACTGATCGGAGAAGTTGCTGTCATAGTCCCGGTCGTCATCCACCCACTGGTGATCGTCACATTCTGGATCTTCACTGCCGACCAGTATGTTGTTGCCGTGTTCGGGCCGGCAGTAACAGGCGATATCGCTGTCCGACACGATGGTTCCGTTGGCCTCGAAGTCAAACCCTTCCGGTGATGGCACATGAACAACTTCCTGGCGCAGCGGCCTGGTCTCGATGGTCATGTCGTCGGTGACACCAGCCATGCGGTTGATGATCGACGAGCCGGGACCGGCCACATTGACCACGACGGGTGCGTGAATTTCCTCGCCACCTGTCAGCTTCACGCCCTTCACCTTGCCGCCGTCGGACAGTATCTCGACAACTTCGGCCCCCATGCGGAACTGGGCACCGTGCCGGCGCGCGGCGTCTGCCATGTTTTGTGACGACAGGGCCGGATCGGTGACATACCCGGCATGAGGCCAGAACACTGCGCCGTTCAGATGACCGCCGTTCGGCTTGCCGAAATCAGGATCGGTCATCCGCTTGGCCGGCGCATAGCTTTCCAGCGAGTAGACCGGCAGTTTTTCGACGATTTGATCCGGCGTCCATTCCTCAAACGGGCAGTCCAGCGCGGCGGAGTTCTCCATGTGCCTGGCCAGGTGTCCGTTGGCGTCGGTCTTCACCACCAGACAGCCGATCTCGCGGAACCGGGCCAGGTTGGCGCCAGGCTCAAGCCCCAGGTAGTCGGCCCAGTCGCGCCAATAGTGATAACCCTCCCAGGCAAACGCGGTGCCGTCAAAGGTCGAGTAATGCATGCGGATGATCGCGCATGATCCTGCCGTTGAGCCATGACCAGCCTGGGAGTTGCGATCCAGCGAGAGTGTCTTGTACCCCAGCTTTGCCATTTCAAAAGCGGTGGCGGTGCCGATGACACCGGTTCCGATGATGATTGCATCAAACCCTGAACTCATGAGCTCTCCCTCCTGCTGGCGGTCAATGCGTAATCCCGCAATGCGTCAACCTCGTCCGCCGCCGGGTGGCGGCCGGTGAATGCAAACAGATAATCCGGCACCATTTTCAGCCGCTGTGACAGCGGTTCGTTCAGTTCGGCCAGATTGTACCCGATCTGCATGTAGTACAGCACTCGCGCCCGGGTCAGCGCCTCGGCCGGCGAGTAATCGTAGCGGGCAAACATCGCTTCAAGTGCTGCCAGCCGGGACTCGTCGGACTGATCCAGCACCCGGCGCACCGAACCGGACCGGCGCGCCCATTCGCGGATGGCGAAATCCAGCCAGGTGTTGAAAAGGCTGTCATCGACAAAACACCTGAACACGTTGCAGATCGCCGCCGTAATCGTGTCGGCGGGAAGTTCAGCCTGGCGCACAAGTGCCGCGGTATTGGTTTCGTCCCAGTGCTGCAGCAGCGCATTGAGCAGATCCTGGCGGCTCTTGAAGTACCAGTAGAAACTCGACCGTGACACGCTTAGCCGCTCGCCCACTGTCAGCACCTTGACCTGTTCCACGCCATCACTGATCAGAATGTCCATGGCCACGTTGAGCCAGTCCTGGCGGGTGACCTTGGTGTTGCCGGTCAGCGGCTCGCTGTCCGGATCATTGCGCTGCAGTAGTGGTGTCACGTTCTTTCGCGCCATCGCCATCCTCAGCTTTCTGGTGCCGCACCGCCCGCAGCGGTCCGCGCTCTTATGGATGCCATCAATTGCTCGACCCTGTCACCATCCAGCTTCGGCGCTGTGAACTCGTTCAATATCGATTGCCATGTCCCCGTGGCGCGCTCGTTGGCATCCTTGCTGCCACGCTCGGTCCAGGTGCCGAAATTCGACCAGTCGCCGGCCATCGGCTCATAGAACGCGGTCTGGTATCGCTGCATGGTGTGCGTTGCACCAAAGAAATGCCCGCCCGGCTGCACTTCGCGCAAGGCATCAAGTGCAATGTCGTCGACATTGCACGTCGTCTGTGTGCACAGTTCGGCAACCATCTGCAGCACTTCCATGTCGGTGATGAACTTCTCGTACGACACCGTCAGGCCGCCCTCCAGCCATCCGGCGGCATGAATGACGACCGTGGCGCCGGCAAGCAGCGATCCCCACAGTCCGAACTGGGTTTCGTTGGCGGACTGGGCATCGTTGATGTTGGCAGCGCTGCCGGTCGCACAGCGCCACGGCAGGCCAAGCTTACGCGCCAGCTGGCCTGCTCCGAGGCTGGCCTTGAAGTGCTCCGGCGTCCCGAATGCCGGCGCGCCGGACTTCATGTCCACGTTTGACGTAAACGTGCCGTAGCACACCGGTGCACCCGGGCGTGCCAACTGGGTCAGGGTGATCGCGGCAAGGGCTTCGGCGTGCGACAGTGTCAGCGCTCCGGCAACGGTGACCGGCGCCATGGCGCCCATGAGGCAGAACGGCGTGACTATGGACACCTGCCCTGCCCTGGCAAAGTCGATCAGGCCCTGCGCCATGGGAATGTCGAGCTGCCGCGGCGAGTTGGTATTGATGATCGTGTAGCAATGCGGCCGCTGATGAAAGTCATCGTCCGACAGGCCTCGAAAGTCCCTGAGCAGTTCAAAACACTCCTGGACCTGGCCGGTGCCACGGGCGAACACAAACGGCACCTTGTCCGACAGCGTAAGCTGGGCGCGCAGGGTTTCGTAGTGGCGCACATTGATGGCCACATCCTGGGGCTCGATCAGCGGCGGGATCATGTGCAGCACATCGAAGTGCTGGGTCAGCTTGACCAGTTCAGAAAAATCCACTGCCGAACCCGGTCGCCTGCCCCGCTTCAGGTCGGTGCTGTGGGGTGCTCCGGCACCCGGCTGAAACACCAGACGGCCCAGTTCCAGCTTGATATCCCGCGACCTGCAGCCAGCCCTCATGCCGATGCTGCGAGGTGCGGCAGACAGAGCGGCGGCAACCATGTCGCGGCCGATCCTGACCATCTCGGTGCTGTCGTCCACCTGCGCGCCGCCGGACCGGAACACCGACCTTGCCTCATCAAGCAGCACCTTGATGCCCAGTTCCTCCAGCACATCCAGCGCTGCGCCATGTATGGCCTCGACTTCATCGGCACTGAACGCAGCCATTGGCGGCATCGGATTGCGGAGGTTGCGGTAATCGACACTGCGCCCCTCAGGGGCCGCAGAAGGCCGTGTACCGCGCCGGCGCCGGCCAATGCGTGATGCCCGCTCTGGTATCATGCGCGCATGGCCTTGCCTGACGGGTCATAGGGTGACGGCGCAATGACCTTGGCGGGCCGCTCAACACCGACGATGTGAACACTCAGTGCCGTGCCGTCCCCAGCTTGGTCCTGGTTGACCAGTGCCATGGCCAGCGACTTGCCAGTGGTGTGCCCGTATCCGCCCGAGGTGACAAACCCGACCCGCCGGTCGCCGGACCAGATCGGCTCATAGCCGCTGGCGTCGGCATCGTCAGCGTCGATCTCAAGTGTCACCAGCACCTGACCAGGCCCGCCGCCATCGCGCTCGCGCATCGCGGCTTCCTGGCCAATGAACTCCGGCTTCTGCCAGTCTATCCACCGGTCCATGCCGGTCATGCCCGGCGTGTAGCCCTGGGTGAACTCGGCTGACCAGATGCCGAAGCTCTTCTCCAGACGCAGGGAAAGCAGTGCGTTGAAGCCATACTCGCGTATGCCCTGGTCCGCGCCAGCTTCGAGCAGCATGCGGCGCAGCGCGATGTGTTCGCCCGCATGGCAATGGATTTCATAACCCAGTTCCCCGGCCACCGAGAGCCGGCCGACCTTGGCCCGGATCAGCCCGATGTCGAAATGGCCACATCCCATGAAGGGCAGCGCGGCGATATCGCCGTCTGTGAGTTTTTCGATAACCTCGCGCGACCTCGGCCCAGACAGTGAAAATCCGACAACATCATCGGCAATGTCGCGCACCTGCACGCCGTCTTCCATGTGGGAATGGAACCAGCGCATATGCCACTCGCGCAGGTAATAGCTGCCCATGATCCACCAGGTTCCGTCGCCCCAGTTGAATACGGTGAGATCCCCCTTGAGCTTGCCTTCCGGCGACAGCATAGGCGCAAGCCTTGCCTTGCCCGATCCCGGCAGCCTGGAAGCCATCAGCCGGTCAAGCCAAGCCTGCGCATTTGGGCCGGAAACTTCAAAGCGCGAGAATCCGGATATGTCGAGCAGGCCGACGCCATCGCGCACGGCCCGACACTCTTCACCGATGATGTCAAACGCGTTTGAGCGTTTCAGCGACGGCGTCTCCTCAAACCCGTCCGGGGCAAAGTACAGCGGCACTTCCAGCCCCCAGCTCGCGCCCCAGCGACATCCCGCTGCCGTCATTTCGCTGTGCGCAGGCGCCATCTTCAATGGCCGGCCCGCCGGCAGCTGTTCGTTGGGATAGGTCATCACGAAACGGCGGGTGTAGAACTGACCCGTGGTTTCCTTGATGAACTGCTTGTTGCCGGCAAAGTCGCCATAGCGCGCCACATCCATGCCGTAGACGTCGGCTTCCGGCTCGCCATTGACAATCCACTCGGCCAGCGACTTGCCGACACCACCGCCCTGCAAGAAGCCCGCCATCACCGCGCATGCGCACCAGTATCCGGGCTTGCCGCGCACTGGGCCGACCAGCGGGTTGCCGTCAGGCGAGAAGGTGAACGCGCCGTTGACCCAGTCTTTGACACCGGCATTCTGCAGCACCGGATAGCGTTCAAACCCCAGCGTCAGTTCGTTGGAGATCCTGTCGGTGTCTTCCTGCAGCAATTCAATGCCATAGTCCCAGGGCGCGCCGTCCATCATCCAGTGTTCATGGTTGATTTCGTATATGCCGAGCAGCATGCCGTTCAGGTCCTGGCGCATATAGGTAAAGCCTTCAAGGTCGACCACCAGAGGCAATTCGCCGTCCATCGCCTCGATCTCGGGAATCGTCTCGGTCAGGAGATAATGGTGTGACAAAGGCGACACCGGCAGTTCAATGCCAGCCATGCGGCCGACCTGCTTGGCCCACAACCCGGCGGCATTGACGACGTGCTCGCACTTGATCGTGCCTTTTTCCGTGACCACCTGCCAGCCGTCTGCGGTCTGGGTCAGTTCCAGCACCCGATTGTGTTCGATGACGGTCGCCCCGTTGTTGCGGGCCGCCTTTGCGTAGGCATGGACCGTGCCGGTGGTATCGATGTAGCCTTCCCGGTCCGCCCACATGCCGCCGAGAATACCGTGAGTGGACATGATCGGGCACAGCTCGCCGGCTTCCTCCGGCGTCACCAGCCGCACGTCCTCAATCCCCAGGCTCTGGAAAATCCGATACGCCGACTGCAGCCATTCCCAGCGGTCCGGCGTGCCGGCCAGGGTCAGGCCACCGGTCATGTGCATGCCCACCGACTGCCCGCTTTCTTCCTCGATCTTGCCTAGCAGATCGATGGTGTAGGCCTGCAGCGCGGCTATGTTGGGGTCGGCATTGAGGGCGTGGAAACCGCCCGCTGCATGCCATGAAGAACCGGCGGTCAGGACGGAGCGCTCGATCAGCGCCACATCGCTCCAGCCCATCTTGGCCAGGTGGTACAAGACCGAGGTCCCCACGACCCCACCACCGATGACAACAACCCTGTACTCCGACTTCATGACACCTTCTCCCTGCAACCACTGGCGCAACACAGTAAGTCCGCTTGGAAAATATGTCTAGACACAACTGTCCAGTAGGTCACCTGCGTCACTGCCCATGTGCCCGGAACTGCGTTGGACAATATGGACCGCTATTGGAATGTGAATGTATTCAATCGCTTGGGTGAATCAGTTGAAGAACGCCGCTCACACCGGCGACATGGTCTTTCAACCGGCAATCTGTTCCAGTCCGCACCATTCGGCGACAAACAGCGCAATCGACCCTGTTACCCGCTTCACTGAAGACAGCGACACTCGCTCGTCGAACCCGTGGATGTTTTCAGAATACGGTCCGTACACCAGGCACGGAATATCGCCGTACAGGACAAACACCCGCCCGTCGAGATAGCCAGGCGTCACCATGGTTTCCAGTGACCTGCCATAGGCCGCTGCATGGGCCCGGCCCAACGCGGCTTCCGCATCTGATCCTTCCTCCAGCACATAGCCTTCGGCGAAGAAGCCGTTGAATTCAACCTGCGGCGGGTTGTTGGACAGGAACACATTGTCCCGCGCGGCGTTGCGCACGCAGTCCTCTATCTCCTTGGCAGCGGTGGTAGTTTAGGAACATCTGTTGGGAGAAATTCATAACCAGGCAATCAGTTGTATCATAATTCATGTATT
>JBCCVY010000098.1:0-10652 GCA_039194725.1 Pseudomonadota bacterium | reverse complement strand
GTTGAACCTCACCTCATCGCAACTTTGTCATCCTCGGGACAAGCCCGAGGATGACAACCAAAACAGTACGTGGACAGGGACAACTTTCGTGATGAACTCCACTCCGAGGCACGGAACGGGCCGAGGCAAGCGCAACTGCGCGCCGCACGAAGTGCGCCCGAGCGGAGCGCAGGCGCAGCCTGCTTGCGTGAGCGCTATCAATGACCAGTCAGTGCCCGCGTTCTTCCTTCCAGCGTTTCCAGCGCCGTTTCGACATGGTCTTGCGTTCAATCTGGTCGGCAATCAGCTTGCGCTCTTCTGGTGTCAGGCGCTTGAAGAAATTGCCGGCAATGTCGCGGCCGCGGCCGACCATGGTCTGCGCCTCTGCCTCATAGACCTGCAGCGCCTTGGTCACGGCAGCTTCATCATAGGGCTCCGCCCTGAGGGCGGAAGCGACATCACGAGCCTTCTCGCGCAGGCTCTTGCGCAGCGCCCTAAAGCCCTTGCGGTGTTCGCGCAGTTCGCCGACCAGTTCGTCACGCCGGTCGCGATCCAGATCACGGAAGAACGCGCGCGGCAGAATCTGCGTGAAACCCGGCCCGGTAATGGAGCGATGGCGATGCGGCCCGACAGTCTTGTGCGCGACAATCGCCGCGGCAATCGCCAGATTGATGGCCAAGGACACAATCAACACGATCCACAACCACGACCAGCGGCGGGCTTTCGGGGCTGGCGCGTCGCTCATAGCAGGCTCCCGTCATCGCCATTGTCAATCAGCACAGTGTCCAGCACGTCGTCCGTCGTGCCGGGCAATTGCAGGCTGTCGGCCAGCAGCAGGCCCGCATCGGTGCCCGCCCCCATGAACACCCCCAGCATGATGCTTGCCGCGAGAGTGCCGGCTGCCAGAAGCTGCTGCGGCAGCAAAATCGATGGCCAACCGCCGATCCGGCTTCGAGTGACGCGTGCTGAGGCGCCCTTCTCTGCGGCGATGACCGACATCAGGCGATCACGGGCGCCTTCCGGCTCGGCAACGGACGCCGCGCCGGCCGCATCAAGCAGTTTGTCGAGCTGGTCAGCTTCGGCGCTCAGATCGCGAGGCAGCAATTCGGGTTCACGCAACAACCTGGCGAACCGGACCCGGTCCGCCTCGGGCCAGCGCAGCGGGTTGCGGCCATAGGCAGCCAGCACCTCCGCAAGGCGGACGCTGTCGGTGGCGCCGTTGCCCCCGCCGTTGTTGGTGCCTGCCGTCATTTCAGTTGCTCCAGTTCTTCAATCAAATCCGCCCACACCGGGTTCAGCATGGTCCGCAAAGACCGCCGCGCCCGTGACAACAGCGATTCAACTGCTTCAACACTGACATCCATGATCGATGCCGTCTCCTGATTGCCCAATGCTTCGAAATAGGTCAACTGCAGGGCGGTGCGCTGGCGTTCCGGCAATTGCGCCAGGGCGGCGGAGACCTCGTCAGCCGCCTGCCCGTGGCGCAGATGACCGTCGGGCGCGGTTGAGGGGTCGACCAAAAGCTCCAGTTCGCTGTCGGAGGTGTTGCGGGCCCGGCGCAAACGGTCAATGGCCAGATTGCGCGCCACCCGCACAAGCCACCCTTTCAAGGCCGCCTGATTGCGCAATTCCGGTGGATTGCGCCACAGTTTGACAAAAGCCTCCTGGGTCACGTCCTCTGCGTCTGCCGCATTGCCTAGAACCCGGGCCGATAGTCTGAAAACCAGCGAGTAATGCCGGTCCACCAGCGCGGAGAAGGCTGTTTCATCACCGGCAACAATGCGGTCCAGCAACGCGACATCGACTGCCGGAGATGCACCCCCGGCAGCCGATGTGTCTTGTGTATGTTCGCTGGATCCTGCCATACCCCAAGCCGGGCGCGCCAATTGCCAGTTCATCAGCCCTCCTATTGCCGGGTCTGTGACCTTGCCTTGCGAGCCTCGGTCCGTTTTTTGCGTGCGGTTACATGATAGGCCCGCGATTCCTTGAGAGTCACGCCGCCAGACTTGTCGCTGTCAGCCAGATCAAACAGGCCGGCAATGTAACCGCGCAACTCCGCGCTGGTCACCGCGGCATCCTTGTTCGTATCCATGCGGGTCAGAATGCGGTCGATACGGCGCCGGGTCAGCCGGTTGAGCCAGTTTTCCAGTTCGGCCCTGGTCACCCTGTCGTCCTTGTCCGCATCAAGTCGCATGAAGCGGCGAACCGACTTTGCCTCCAGTTCTTCTATTGCGAGGGCGCCATCCTTGTTCGCGTCGAGACGGTCAAACGTGCGCTCACCGCGCGGCATACCAGGCTCACGGGCCAGCGCGGCGTCCGCTGACAGTGCTGCGATGACCAGAGCCGCAGACATGGCGGCTGAAAAACGAATGCTCATAACGGGTCAATCTCCTTAGCTCATGTTGTTGCCGGGCCTCAAGGTTCGCAAACCTCAGGGTCCATGGAGTGAGTTGGCCAACGCACATGAACAAGACGAGAACACCCGCAACAATCCGTCGCTGTGCCGGAAAAAAGTTTTACGACCCGTCAGGGACACCGATCAGCCGGTCGAAAATCTCCGAAACCTGCCGGTTTGCGTCATCCAACATGGCCTCCATGACTGACACTTTCGGCGCCGCACTGGCGCGCAGCAGCTTCGCGATCAGGTCAACCGGCGCCTTCCGCAGTTCGAACTTGCCCGTGGAACACAATCTCAGCATCTGCATCAGGCCTTGATACAGCGACGATGCAGCCACCAGCGCCTCATGGTCGGCAGCCGACAGATGGCCGGCTTTGTGCAACGCATTAAGGGCGGCATTGGTGTTGCAGTGCAGCACTTCCGGCGTGTCGTGGGCATGGACCAGTTGCAAGGCTTGCGCGATGAATTCGATTTCGACCAATCCGCCACGCACCTGCTTGATATCCCAGTGATCCTCAAGGTCGATGCCCTGCAGCGTGCGCACGCGCATGTCCTTCACATCAGCCAGTGTCCGGGTCCGGTCTCTGCTGGCACACAGCACCCGGTGGATAATGCCTTCAGTACGGGCCTTCAGTGCCGCGTCGCCGGCCACAACGCGGGCCCTGGTCAGCGCCATTTTCTCCCAGGTCCAGGCCTGGTTCTCCTGATATTCGTCAAATGCTGCAATACTGCTGGCGACCGGGCCCTTGCTGCCGGACGGCCGCAGCCGCATATCAACTTCATACAAAGACCCCTCTTCCGTCTGAGAGGTGAGCGCGGTTATCAGTCGACGGGTCAGGCGGGTGAAATACTGCGATGGCGAAAGCGGTTTCGAGCCGTCCGACATGTGGACTTCGTCGTCGAAATCATACAGCACGATGAGATCCAGATCAGACGCATTGGTCATTTCGCGGCCACCCATTTTACCCATGGCAACAACAATCGCCGCCTCATCGGCGACATGGCCGTGGCGCACCGCAATGTCGGCAGAGGAAACTTCAAGCAGGTAACCGGTTACCGCGTCTGCAAGATTGGAATAGGCAAGTCCCGCCTCGTCGGCGCTGACAGTTTCCGACAGAATGCGCATGCCGATGCGCAACGCCATCTCCTGGGCTGCAACACGGGCACCGTCCAATGCCTCCTCATAGGTCGTGTCGGCAGTTCGCAGGCCCGCAAATGCATCAGCCAGCTCGGTTTCACTGGGCATCGGGCCAAAAAAATCCGGATCCAGCACCGCTTCGAACAAGCGCGGCCGCCGCGACAGGGCCGCTGCCAGCCGCGGTGCAGAGCCCAGAACTGTCGCCAGCAGTTCCAGCAATTCCGGATTCGCCCTGAACATGGAGAACAGCTGAACGCCGGTTGGCAGGCCCGCCATGAACCGGTCGAAGGCAATCAGGGCGCGGTCCGGCTGGCCGGTCTGCGAGAGAACAGTCAGCAAGGCCGGCGTGAGCTCGGTGAGCAGTTCGCGTGCCGTGGATGAGCGCATTGCCGGATAGCGTCCGAAATGCCAGCTCTGCACGATGGCGGACATCTCGGAGACCTGGTTGAAGCCCATCTCGGCCAGGGTATTGAGGGTTTCCGGGTCGTCGCCGCCACCGGTAAAAACGAGACTGCCGGTATCACTGCCGAGCTTCGGCGCGTCTTCAAACAGGCCGGCATAGTGCTCCTGCACTGTCGTGAAAGTCGCCATGAGCCGGTTTGACAGCTCAGCAGGATCGTCATAGCCGCAAAACCGGGCAAAGCTGTCAAACGCCTCTTGCGTTGCCGGCAGGGTCTGGGTCTGCTCATCGGCCACCATCTGCAGCCGGTGCTCGATGGTGCGCAAAAACTCATAAGCCTGCTGCAACTCCTGGCAGGCCACCTGCTCTATCCATCCGGCCGCAACCAGCTTGTCCAGCATGACCAGTGTGCGATTGTCTCTGAGGTCCGGGTTCTTGCCGCCCGCAATCAGTTGCTGGGTCTGAACAAAGAACTCTATCTCGCGGATGCCGCCGCGGCCCAGCTTGATGTTGTGCCCCAGCACCACTATCGAGGCATGTCCCTTGTGGGCATGCATCTGCCGTTTCAGCGACTGCACATCGGCGATTGCGGCAAAGTCCAGGTATTTGCGCCAGACAAACGGCGTCAGGCTTTTGAGGAATTCTTGTCCCAGCTCCAGATCACCGGCCACCGCGCGCGCCTTGATCATGGCTGCACGCTCCCAGTTCTGGCCCATCGATGCATAGTAGTTTTCCGCGGCTCCGATGGCGATGGCAACCTGGGTTGCACGCGGATCCGGCCGCAAACGCAGATCGACGCGGAAAACATACCCGTCCTCGGTGCGATCCTGCAGCACGGTGGCCATGGCACGGGTGATCCGGACATAGACTTGGGCCGCCCTATCACTTTGTTCCAACGGTGTTTTTTCCGGATCATAGAGCACAATCAGGTCGATATCGGAGGAGTAGTTGAGTTCACCGGCGCCATGTTTTCCCATCGCCAGAACGGTATATCCGTCCGCCGGCTGCCGGCCCTTGCCGGGCGTCAGTGTCCCGCTTTCCACAGCCTCGTCCAGCAGCCAGCTTACCGTGCCTGCAACCGCCACATCGGCAAACCTGGTCAACGCATGGGTGACCTCATCGCAAGACCAGCACCCGGCAATGTCAGCAAGCGCAATCAACAGCGCGGCATGATTTCGCGCGATACGCAGATGATGCATCAGTTCGGCCTGTGACGGCGCGGATGCAGCTTCGGTCTCGAGGCGGGTGCAAAGACCCGAGAACACCTGATCAGGCGGTGAACTGAAAACCTCAACGGCAAATTCAGGATAGCGTCGCACCAGTCCGGACAAAAACGGAGATCCGGCCGAAATGTGCACGAGAAGCGCGTGAACAGCCGGAGACGCCTCGCACAGCGGTTGCAAGGGGTCCGCATGCTCGATGATCGCCGCCAGCAGATTCTGTTCATCAGGGTGCACAGGCAGCGACACTTGCGCTTCAGACAAAGCCTTGTTCATGGATACCAACTGCGAAACGATCGAACCAATGGCCTGAGCCTAACCCGTGTTGCAGGATTGATAAAAGCGTAACCGGCGCTTGTTCATACTTTATGCTCTGCCCGGGAAACGCAGTTTCGCGGTCAGGCCCGGGTTTGCATCTTCGATCTCGAAGGCGCCGGCATGCAGTTTCATGACACTGTCGACCAGCGCCAGTCCCAGTCCGCTGCCCGGTTCGCTGCGGCTTTTGTCGAGCCGGACAAAGCGTCCCTTGACCCGCTCCCTGTCGGTGGCGGCAATGCCCGGTCCAGTATCGCTGACCTGGACCGTCCAGCCATCGCCGTTCGTACGGGCGACCTTCAACCGTATGTCAGGCGCCCCGGTTTTGGCGTCACGGCCATACTTGATCGCGTTGTCGAGCAGATTTGTCATCGCCTGGGCCACAAGCTGTCTGTCGGCTCTAACCACTGCCGTTTTCGGCGCATCCAGGACAAGTGTGCCGCCGGCATCTTCGGCGATGGGACCGTAAAGCTCCACCAAGTCGTCGAGCAGGGCCACAAGATCAGCGTCCTGAAACCCTTCGCGCATCTGACCGGCTTCGGCGCGTGCGATGGACAACAGGGCATTGAACGTGGTGAGAAGTCCGTCCGCCTCGGCGATATTGGCTTCCAGCGCGGCCTTGTGACCCTCTGCCGAACTTGAGCGCAAGGCGTCTTCGGCGCGCGCGCGCATCCGGGTCAGCGGCGTGCGCAGGTCATGTGCAACATTGGAAGACACTTCCTTCATGCCGGTCATCAGGCGGTTGATCTGGTCGAGCATGTCATTGAGACTTTCCGACAGGCGGTCGATCTCGTCGCCGGTGCCGGAGACCGGCATTCTTTCACCCAGGTCACCGGCCATGATGGCGCGGCTGGCACCGTTGATCTCGTCCACCCGGCGCAGGAAGTTGCGGCTCATCAGCAAACCACCGCCAACGCCGAGCACCAGCGTCAGGCCGAGTGCCCAGAACAGCGATGTGCGGATAATCCTGTTGAACTGCCGGCGCTCTTCCACATCACGGCCGACCACGAGCTGAAAACCGCCGTCAAGACGAATGAAAAACGCCCGCGCGGTATGATCTACCAGGCCCCGGCCGGTCTCATACGGGAACTTGAAGTCAATGGTGCCGCGCTCGCCGACCGCTTCGACGGGCAGGGACTGCAGGTTGCCGGCCAGCCGGCGTCCCACCGCATTGGTCAGGATGTAAACCGCGCCATCTGCCTCCTGGCTGCGCGCCTTGATGATTTCAAGCAGCCCGCGCGGGCCGCGAATCCGGTATTGTTCGGCCAGGCCCTGCACCTCCGCCTCGACCGTGTCCTCGATCTGGCTTTCGAGCAGAATGGCAGTGTTCCAGTAGATGTAGGCCAGGATGGCGCCCACGGAGATGGCGAACACGGTCAGGTAGACCGTCGCCAGCCGGAACGTCGATGTTCGCAGCAGCTTAAGAGCGGCCCGCACGAATACTGTATCCGGCACCGCGAACCGTGTGCAGAAGCGGTTCGCCGAATTCCTTGTCCACCTTGGCGCGCAGCCTGGAAATGTGGACATCAATCACGTTGGTCTGCGGGTCAAAATGATAGTTCCAGACATTTTCCAGCAGCATGGTGCGGGTCACCACACTGCCGGCATTGCGCATCAGGTACTCCAGCAGCTTGAACTCGCGCGGTTGCAGCAAAATGTCTTCACCGGCCCGGGTTGCCGTGCGGGCCAGCAGATCGATCTCGAGATCCGCTACCTTCAGCTTGGTGGTATGCGGGGTGGCGTCCTGCCGGCGGCGCAGGGTTTCCACGCGCGCCAGCAGTTCCGTGAAGGCATAGGGTTTTGCCAGGTAATCATCGCCGCCGGCGCGCAATCCAAGCACCTTGTCGTCCACCTCGCCGAGCGCCGACAGGATCAGCACCGGTGTGGTGATGTCTTCGCCGCGCAGGGTCTTTACAACGTCGAGGCCGTCCATGCCCGGCAGCATGCGGTCCATGATGATGACATCGTGGGTCTGCTCGCGGGCCAGTTCCAGACCATCGGTTCCGTTGGCGGCCAGGTCGACCACGTGACCTTCCTCAACCAGGCCTTTTTCCAGCCAGCTGGCCGCTTCGCGATCATCTTCTACAACAAGTATCTTCATGCGATTTGAATCCACTATCTGATCACCTATCGTTCGTGCCCATTCCTGCAGGAAAAAGCAAGTGTGCCTCCGTACACCTCGTGTTTCAGAAGACCGTTGGCAGGGGGGGCGGGAGGTCTACCCGAAACAGCATTGTGAGGCACACGGAGGCACTAATGGCGGCGTTGGTACAGAGGGGGCAGAGGTCACGCCGCCGTTCTTTCTATATAGTATCAGCTTTTTGCAATTTTAAGTGCAACAAAACGCTGTCCACGATCATTTTTCACCAGCAACAATACCGGCGCCTTGTCGGACCTGGCCGATGACTGGCGAATTGCAGCCACGACAGCCTCCGGCTGATCAACAAAAGCACCGTCGACTTCAAGGATCACGTCACCCTGGCGAATGCCCTGTTCAGCCGCCGGTGAACCGGGCATGACGTCGGCGACGACAACCCCGTCCCCATCCTCAGCAGGTGCCAGTGCGAGACCCAGTTTCTGGTCTGAAGCCGGTCCGCTGTCTCGCCCGGGGGAGAGCGATGCCTGCCTTTCGGCCGGCATTTCACCGATCGAAACCGTGATGTCACGCTGTTTACCGTTGCGGAAAACAGTCATCTCCACACTGGTTCCCGGTTTGATCTTGGCCACCGCCCGCGACAGTTCCTTGGGGCCTTTGATATCGGCGCCGTTGACCTTCAAGATTGTGTCGCCGGTGCGCAGGCCGGATTTCTCCGCTGGCGACCCGTCGGTGACCGCGGCCACCAGGGTGCCGGTCGGCTCGTCGAGGCCGATGCTGGATGCGATGTCCTCGGACACGTTCTGAATCTGTACGCCAAGCCAGCCGCGGGTCACATTGCCGTCATCCTTGAGATCGGCGATGATGTCCTCGGCGGTCGAGGCCGGAATGGCAAAACCGATGCCGACACTGCCACCGGACGGTGAGAAGATGGCCGTGTTGACACCGATCACCTCGCCCTTGAGGTTGAAGGCCGGGCCACCCGAATTGCCGCGGTTGATCGGGGCGTCGATCTGCAGGAAATCATCGTACGGGCCGGCACCGATGTCACGGCCGGCAGCCGAGATGATGCCTGTGGTCACAGTGCCGCCAAGCCCGAACGGATTGCCGACCGCAACCACCCAGTCACCAACGCGAGGCTTGTCCTTGGCAAACTTGATCGGGATGAACTTTTCTTTGCTGTCGATTTTCAGCAGGGCCAGGTCAGTTTTCGGGTCGGTTCCAATGACCTTTGCGTCCAGCTCGCGCCCGTCGGAAAACTTGACCGAGACTTCACTGGCGCCCTTGATGACGTGGTTGTTGGTCACCAGGAAGCCATCTTCGGAGATGATGAATCCAGAGCCCTGCGACGTACCATTGCGGCGATGCGGCCGCGGCATCACGCCACGATTCTGGCCAGGCTGGTTGCGGAAGAAGTGTTCAAACGGCGAACCCTGCGGGAAACCGAACTGGAACTGCCAGCGCCGGTCCTGATAACTTTCGCCTTCACGCGATGCAACCGGCGTATATTTGCTTTGCACTGAAACGACCGACGGCATCACAGTTTCGACCAGGTCGGCAAATCCCGACGCGGGGGCTGTGTTGAGAGAAATCTCCGTCTTCGTCGCTACATTGCCAGCATGGCTGATGGTGCCGGTCAGAGCGGTGGCGCCGAGCAGACCGGCAATCATCACGGCATAAACTGCCGTGCGGCTCTTGGAGCCAGTTTTGGGGTTGGTGGTCATGTCTGTAACATCTCCAGTGCATGGAATCGGAAAGATTTAATGCGTGGAGATTTAGTGGACCTCACATTACACGACAGTGTCCGGTGGGTTAAAACACGTTAATGTAGCCGGATATCATCCGGTGACCTTGGTGACGACCGCCGCTTCCGCCTCGAGAGTGCGGTGAACCGGGCATTTTCCGGCAATTTCTTCCAGTTTATCCCTCAATTCCGGCGATATCTCACCTTCGACCGATATGGTGCGTTCGAACCGGTCGATCTTGCCAGTTTTGCCTTCACCGCAGTCCTTGCAGTCGTCAGCGTGAACCTTGCCGTGGGTGACATCGACTGTGACACGGCCCAGTTGCAGCTTCTTGAAATCCGCATACATGCGCAAGGTCATCGACGTGCAGGTGCCAAGCGCAATCGACAGGTAGTCGTAAGGCGATGGTCCGGTGCCGTCACCGCCCACCGACGACGGTTCGTCGGCCAACAGGTGATGATCGTCAACCAACACGTCCTGCTGAAACTTGCCGTGGTCTGTCTCACGCACCCTGACGACGCCAGAAGGTGGTGATTTCGGGCGCTGGACAACCGGCAGAAACCGGTTGGCCCAGCCAGCCAGCACATCGGCCACGAACACCGCGTCCTGACGGCGCGACAACAGATGATCGGCGCCGTCCAGCGACACAAAGCTCTTCGGATGCCTGGCGGCTGAGAAAATAGCCGACGCATTCTCAATGCCGACGGTCTGGTCAAGCGGGGCATGAAACACGATCAAGGCCGGCTTCAAGGCCGAAATCCGATCCTTCAGGCTGGTGCCGCGGACATCGTCCAGAAACTGCTTCTTGATGGTAAACTCCCGGCCGGCAAGCGACACGGTGGCCTGACCGTCACTCTCAATGGCGTCAAGACTGGCTTGGAAATTGTGCACCACGTGATCGGCATCTGCCGGTGCGCCGATGGTTGCCACCGCTTTCAGCTCGGCAATGTCTCCGGCTCCTGCCAAAACCGCTGCCCCGCCAAGGCTATGGCCGATCAGCAGTTCGGGCGCTGCTCGATTTTCGCGCAGCCAGTTTGCAGCGGCAACCAGGTCTGCCACGTTTGATGAAAAATTGGTGTTGGCGAACTCGCCCTCGCTGGCGCCAAGACCGGTAAAGTCGAAGCGCAGGGTGGCAATGCCGTGGGCCGCAAGCGCCGACGCGATCCGGCTGGCGGCAAACACATCCTTCGAACAGGTGAAACAGTGCGCAAACAGGGCGTATCCCCTGACGGTCCCGTTTGGCGCGTCCAGCCGGGCCGCAAGCTTGTCGCCCTGCGAACCTTGAAACTCGATCCGCTCGGACTTGATTGCCATCCCGCTACTCCCTTGGTTGCAAGGCTTCCGACCTTAAGTCTTGTCTTT
>JBCCVY010000097.1:0-10721 GCA_039194725.1 Pseudomonadota bacterium | reverse complement strand
GCCGGATAATAGGTTTGGGCCTATCTGGTGTCAAGTTCGGTGTATAGCTAGTAAGCATATGATTTAAAATAGTTTTTTCTTGCCGTAACCGTGTGCGGCAATTCGCCTTCGGCATGTGCTGCCGGTAAACCGGTTTGCCGGCCAAAATGCGCTTGGAACGGTTCAGCTTGCTTCGCGCAGGCTTTCTGCCGTTTCCAGGTCAACCGAAACCAGCTGGCTGACCCCGCGCTCCATCATTGTAACACCAAACAGCCGGTTCATGCGCGCCATTGTCAGGCCGTGGTGGGTAATGATCAAAAAGCGCGTGTCGGTGCGTTCCAGCATGGCGTCAAGCAAGTTGCAGAACCGCTCGACATTGTGGTCGTCAAGCGGCGCGTCGACTTCGTCCAGCACGCAGATCGGCGACGGGTTGGTCATGAACACGGCGAAAATCAGCGCCATCGCCGTCAATGCCTGCTCACCGCCTGACAGCAGCGACAGCACCGTTGGCTTTTTGCCCGGCGGGTTGGCGATCAGTTCCAGGCCGGCTTCCAGCGGATCATCCGACTCGACCAGCTTCAGTTCCGCCTTGCCGCCGCCGAACAGGGTTTCAAACAGCGAGCTGAAATTGGCGTTGACGCGGTCAAAGGCCTCCAGCAGGCGGGTGCGGCCTTCCTTGTTGAGGCTTGAAATGCCATGGCGCAGCTTGCCGATGGCCTGCACCAGGTCATCACGCTCGGTGATCATGGTTTCAACCTGGGCCGAGATTTCAGCGGCCTCTTCCTCGGCGCGCAGATTGACCCCGCCAAGCCGCTCACGCTGGTCTTTCAGCGTGGCGAGTTTGCGCTCGGTGTCTTCGCTTGAAGGCATCTTTTCAAGATCCAGCCCGGCACGCTGGCTGACCTCTTCGGGCTGGCACTCCAGGGCTTCGGTGATGCGCTGGGTCGCTTCTTCCACACGCGCTTCCGCGGCTTCCGAGCGGGCACCGACACGGGCGTGCTCCTCGCGGGTCTTGCCATGCGCATCGGTTGCCTCGCGCAGGCCCTGGTCCCGGGCGCGCAGATTGTTTTCCGCTTCGGCCAGAAGGTCTGCTGCCGTCTTGCGTTCAGCCTCGGCCTCGCTGGACGCGTTCATCAGCTTGGTGCGCTTGGTGTCGAACTGTTCCGGCAGGTCGGCCAGCGCTGAGAGATCAGAGCGCAAGGATGCCGCCCGGCCTTCCAGGTCCTCGATCTGGCTGCTGGCACGCTTGGCGCGGTCTGTCCACTGGGTGCGTTCGCGCCCGATGGCGGCAAGTCGCTCGCTCCGGGTTTTCGCTTCGCGCTCCAGCCCGTCGTGGGCGGCACGCGCCTCGCCGTAGGCGGCCCGTTGCGTATCGACGGCAGCCCGCAGTGTGTGCAGTTCCTGCTCGGCGCCGTCTGTTGGTGCGAGCGAGGATTTCTCGCCCGACACCTGTTCCAGCGACGTGCGTGATTCCGAAATCTGGGTTTCGATGCGCTTCGCGGTCTCTTCCAGAACGGATGCCTGACGCAACTGCTCGCCGGTTACTTTTTCGTGCTCCGACAAAGCTTTACGAGCTGTCTCGACGGCCGTGGTCGCTTCGCGCCAGGCCTGGCGGCTGGCCTGTTCGGCCTGTTCTGCAGACTTGACGGTATCGCGCGCCTCGTCCAGGCGGACCCGCATCGCATCGGTTTCCGCTGATGCGGTTGCACTTTCCTGCTGCAGCACGCCAAGCCGGTTGCGTTCCGCCAGTCGCTTGGCGGCAGCGGTTGGCGCATCCGCGGCGGCTGTATACCCGTCCCAGCGCCACAGGTCACCTTCAACCGAGACCAGTCTCTGGCCCGGGGCCAGGCTGGCCTGGAGCCGGGCGCCGTCCGACGTGCCGACGACTGCGACAAGTTGCAGTCGGCGGGCAAGAGCGGCCGGCGCCTTGACCACGTCGGACAGCCGCTTCAGCCCGGGCGGCAGCGGCGGCACCGTTTCCAGCGAGGGCAGGGCGCGCCAGTGAATCGGCGCTGCCTCATCGGCAGGCGCATCGATGTCGTCCCCCAGGGCCGCGCCCAGTGCGGTCTCGTAGCCAGTTTCCACTTTCAGGGCGTCTATCAGCGGTGGCCACAGTTCGTCGTCTGCCACGTGCAGCAGCTTGGTCAGCGTTCGCACCTCGGTGGTCAGGCTCGCGGATTTCTGCCGTGCCTCATCGTAGGCCTGGTGGACCTCTGTCTGTTTGGCCCGCGCGGTCTGCAACGCCTGCTCTGCCGCAATGGCTGCCGTTTCGGAAGAGACGGCATGCGCAACGGCGGCATCTATCGACGCGCTCAGGGTCACAGCGGCCTCGTCGCCACCGGTCTCGGCGACAATGGCGGCGTGCTTTTCACGTGTTGTGGCCAGGTCGGCTTCGTCGCGGCTGATACGCGCTTCCAGTTCGCTGATCTGGCGTAAAATGCCGTTGTGCCGAGCCACCAGTTCCGACAACCGCGCATTGGCTTCATCGGCGCCCGCCTGTGCCTCGGCAAGCTTTTCTGCTTCCGCCTGCAGGGCCGTCGCGGCTTGCGCCCTGGCTTCGCCGTCATTGGCGGCCGCTGCCTCGAGGGCTTCCTGTTCCTCCGCCAGTCGCTGCATCACCCCGTCGGTGTCGCCGAGCAGTTCATTCTCGCGGGCCAGGTCCCGGTTCATCTGCTCTATGCGGCCTTCGATTTCGGCGCGGCGGTCGAGCGATTGCTTTTCCTCGCGTTCCAGGCCTTCCAGCTCCAGCGTTATGCGCTGCAGCACCGCCGCGCGCACTGCTTCGTTTTCACGCAGTTTCGGCAGGGTTTCAGATGCCTCGTCGCGCATGCGCGTCATTTCGGACACGGCCCGCGTCTGCTCGCCCAGCACCCGGGTCAGTTCTGACAGGTTGCTGTTTTCCGCTTCAACCGCCGCGCGTGCGTCCTTCCAGGCCAGGTACAGGCCGGTTGCCTCCAGCCGCCTGATTTCGGATGACAGCTCCTTGTAGCGCACCGCCTGCCGGGCCTGCCGTTTCAGGCTCTGCAGCTGGTTCTCGAGCTGCGCCAGCACGTCTTCCAGCCGTTCAAGGTTGGTCTCGGCGGCTCTCAGCTTCAGTTCTGCCTCATGGCGCCGTGTGTGCAGGCCGGTGATGCCGGCGGCTTCCTCCAGAATACGCCTGCGTGCCTGGGGCTTGGATGAAATGATCTCGCCGATCTGGCCCTGCCGCACCAGCGCCGGTGAGCGCGAGCCGGTCGAGGCATCAGCGAACAGCAACTGCACGTCGCGGGCGCGCACATCCTTGCCGTTGATGCGGTAGGCGGAGCCGGCATCACGCTCGATGCGCCGCGAAATCTCCAACTGGTCGAACGAATTGAACGCGGGCGGGGCATCGCGCTCCTCATTGTCCAGCGTCAGCATGACCTCGGCCATGTTGCGCGACGGCCGGCCCGAAGTGCCGGAGAAAATCACGTCCTCCATGCCGGAGCCGCGCATGTTCTTGTACGAGCTTTCGCCCATGACCCAGCGCAGGGCTTCAAGCAGATTCGACTTGCCGCAGCCGTTTGGCCCGACAACACCGGTCAGCCCGGGCCGGATCTCCAGCTCGGTTGGTTCAACAAATGACTTGAAGCCCGACAGCCGCAGCTTTGAGAACTTCATCTGCTACCTCACCCCTAACTAAGTTGGCCCGAACCGGCCTCACAATGCCCATGCCCCATGGGTAAATTGTGATTCTTGGCCGGTTCCGCCTGATTCGTCTGCAAGGGGAAGTGTCAACCCGTCAGGTTTTCCCCGGCAAATTCCGGGGTAAGCGCCTCGGTCACGAAGATGCTGCCGCCTCGATTGCCTTGCGGAATCCCGCAATATCGCGGTCACCTTCCATTTTTTTGCCATTCACGTAGAAGGTCGGTGTTGCCCTGACATCAAATTTCTCCGCACCGTCCTTGCGGATGGCGAGAATGCCCTTGGCCAGATCTTCGTTTTTCAGGCAGGCATCGAACTCAGCCTCGCTCAGGCCCGCCAGCTTGGCCATTTTCAGCAATTCGGCCCGGGCGTTCTGTCCGGCCCAGGTCTTCTGCTGCTCATAGATCAGGTCGAGCATGCCGAAATACTTGTCGTCCGGCACGCAGCGCGCCACCATGAAACCGGCAAGCGCCAGGTCGTCAAGCGGGAACTCCCGGGAAATGAACTTGATCTTGCCGGTATCGATGAACTCCGCCTTGAGTTCCTTGAAGGTGCCGTTGTGGAAAGCCGCACAGTGCGGGCACGTGGCCGAGGCATATTCCACCACGATCACGCTGGCATCGTCCGGCCCGAGCGTCTTGTCGCCAATGGCCGGGGCCGCATGCAGTTCGTCCGGCGAAAAGCTTTGCGCATATGCCGGGGCGGAAAACCCTGATGCGGCGCCTGCCGCCAGGGCGGAGATTGCCAGGGACTGGCTGAATGTGCGTCGGTTTAGTTTCATGATGGTGTCTACCTACTGGATGTTGGGGTTTGTGGCGAGCCGGAATTCCGGCTGTGGAGAACTTTCTGTTGTTTGAGTTTAGGGATTACCGGGCCTGCTTGGCCTTGGCCGCAGCATCTGCAAGAGCCGCGCCGCCCAGCCGGGTCAGCGCTGCCTTGAGGTCCTGGTTTTCAATCGAGCCGGTTTTTTGCGCGACATGTTCAATCACTTCCGGAGTGGGGACAGCGACTTCCCGGCTCTTGTGCTTGCCGTTGCCGGCCCGCGCGCCCTGCACGATCTTGATCTTCGCGACGGCGTTGTAGCCGAAAAATCCGTTGATACGGTCGATAATCGCCGGCGTTTCGTAGCTCAATGCAAGTCCGGCACCGTGATCGGCCCGTACTGTAAGGGTGGCGCCCTCGGTATGACGCTGCGCCTTGTCCCGGCCTTTCGGCCACACCATACGCTCCGGCGAGCATTGCGCAGCAACTTGGTCACCCACAATGGCCGTCCATTGCGCCACCAGGTCGCCGTGCGCAAACCCGTATTGCTCGAAGGCAGGGCGCGCAATGTGCCGGAAATGATGATCGAGGCTTTTCATATCTTACATTTTGGCCTTGCGTCCATGAACCTGTCCTGAATGATACCTCAAGAAGAACCCTGAGATTTCACATGTCCGTTATGTTGCAAGAAGTTAATGATGACAACATGGCCAGCGAAAACAGGCAATTGTCGGCGCAATTGCTGCACTGGTACGACGGCCATGCGCGCACGCTGCCGTGGCGGGCGAAACCGGGCGAAGCGGTCGATCCCTACCGGGTCTGGATGTCCGAAATCATGCTGCAACAGACGACCGTGGCAACCGTGGGCAGGTATTTCGCGGCCTTTACCACACGCTGGCCGACGGTGGCCGACCTGGCGCAGGCCGAGCTTGACGACGTGCTGCGCGAATGGGCGGGACTGGGATATTACGCCCGCGCGCGCAACCTGCATGCCTGCGCCAAATCTGTTGTGGCAAACCACGGCGGGCGGTTTCCCGACTCCGAAGAGAACCTGTTGAGCCTGCCCGGGGTCGGCCCCTATACTGCAGCCGCTATCGCTGCCATCGCCTTTGACCGGCGTGCTGCGGCCGTGGACGGCAATGTGGAACGGGTGATGTCGCGCCTGCGAGCAATCAAGACGCCGTTGCCGGGGGCAAAGGCTGAGATCAGGGAACGCACGTTGGATCTGGTCCCGGCGGGTCGTCCCGGCGACTTCGCCCAGGCGCTGATGGATCTGGGCGCAACCATCTGCACGCCGAAACGGCCCAATTGCCTGATTTGCCCATGGACGAGCGCCTGCCGTGCCCGCCACCTTGGCCTTGCCGAAACCCTGCCGGTGAAGGCGCCCAAGAAACAGCGTCCGGTTCGCTCGGCCCGGATTTACTGGGCCGAGCGCTCGGACGGCGCGGTATTGATGCGTCGGCGTGAAGAAAAGGGCTTATTGGGCGGCATGCTGGAGTTTCCCTCGTCCGGGTGGGCCACCGGCCAAGACAACGGCGCAATGGCGCCACCCTATGTGTCCGGCTGGGTAAGCACGAAACTGACCGTCGAGCACACGTTTACGCATTTCCACCTGGTCCTGGACCTGCATCACACTGACGAACTGTTCGATGATCTGCCCGCACAGGAAGGTAACTGGCGCTGGGTGGCGCGTCACGAACTGGCAGCTGAAGCGCTGTCCACTGCCATGAAGAAGGTAGCCATTGCCATGCTGGGGTCCGAGGTTTTCAGGCCCGCTTAGGTGTCCCGAAGCGCTATCGCCAGTCGAACTCCTCGCCGATAAACCTGAACAGGTCCTCGTTATGTGGCTTGTAGTATTCGTTCAGGTAGTCATACACGGCCGCCTCAACGGGTTCACGGTTGTATCCGACCTGTCTGGGTGTCAGATCGCGAACCTCATAGCCTGCATCGACACCGAGAAACTCATAAACGCGTTTCAGCGTGTCTGTTGGGTGTTCAAAGAACACCTCACTGTTCAGTACCAATATGTTTTCAGAGGGAAACAGTTGGTAGTATGATTCAAGCTGGTTTTTATACATGCCCTTGGGCCGGTATATTGTGTGTTGATCTGTCAGGGCGGCCATGATTTCGCCCTGGCATCTGCCCTTCTTCACGTCATGGAAGTAATGGGACAGTGCCCGCTCTGTCGGATTCCGCAACAGCGCTACCAGCTTGATGTCCGGCAGCAAACTCGCCATCCGCGGTGCCGCTTCGGGATAAAACAGGTAATCCGGAGACGCCTCGAAGACGAGCGATCCTTCGGGGACGTTTTTTATTTTGCGAAAATGCGTTCTGTACCAGCTCTCGCCCCGTGAGAAGTATTCATCATGTGAAAAATAGCGAATTTCCTTGTAATTTGAGCTGAGCAACTGGGGGTGTTGGCCAAGATAGTTATACAGGCTGGATGTGCCGCATTTCATGCCGCCAATAATGATAAAATTCGGCAGCGCTCGTTCCTGCCAGCGCTTCTGCCGTTGGCTCGTCAGGACATTGATGTATGACTGCACCAGCCTGTCTTCGAGGCTTTTGACCGCCGGAAACCGGTTCACCAGGTGCATGTAGGATACGGTGATAGCCTCTTCGATGCGGCTTCGATACTTGTCCATGGTCGCCATGACATGATGCCTGTATTCAGGCAGTCCCCAGTTAGGTACTCAACACCGACCGTAGAGCAAGGCAAATGATCGATCCATAGGAATAGTTCGGTCCCCGACAGACTGCATTGCGGTTGCGAGATCGACTGTTAACTGTCGGCCTGATCCAGCAACCGCTCGACGGTCACCACATCACGCCACTCACCATCGAGCTTGGCGTGGCGGACATGGGTGCCGACCACGCGGAAGCCCAGCGACTTGCACAATTCCAGGCTGGCGGTGTTTTCCGGGAAGATCCGCGAGGTGATCTTCCAGCAGCCGGCTTCGGCGACAGCGTCGCACAGGGCAAGCAGCAGCCGGCGCGCAATGCCGCGCCGTTTCGCCTGGCGATGCACGTAGATTGAAAACTCCCGGATGCCGGCATAGCACTGCCGCGTGCCGTAGGCGCTGGTTGAGGCAAAACCGAGGACATGGCCGTCTTCTTCCGCCACAACAACGGGGTAGGAGTCGTCGCCGAACCAGTGGGCTATGTCGTCCGGCGACCGCGGATCGGTCTCGAACGTGGCGACGCGGTCCTCGATGCCCTGGTTGTAGACGATGCAGATGCCGGGCGCGTCGTCGGAAATTGCTGCACGCACGGTGATCGTCATGGCTCAGGCCGATTTCATCTCCGCGCGCACCTTCTGGCGCAGCACGTCAATCGGCATCATCTTGCCGGACTTGCGAAAATGCCAGAACGTCCAGCCGTTACAGGCTTCTGCGCCCATCACATGTGCGCCCATCTTGTGAATGGATCCGGTGGCGTCCTTGCACACTAGGGAGCCGTCAGCCCTGATCCTGGCCGCATTGCGCTGGGCCGGGTCGAACAGCGTGTCGCCGGGATTGAGCAGGCCACGTTCGACCAGTGAGCCGAACGGCACGCGCGGTTCGCCCTTTTTGCCGGTGGATACTTTCAGCACTTCATCGTCGCCGGGTTCAATGGCCGCCACGCGCTGCTGGGCAACGGCAATATAGGCCTCGTCGCGTTCAATGCCGATGAAATGTCGGCCCAGACGTTTGGCCACGGCGCCGGTGGTGCCGGTGCCGAAGAACGGATCGAGGATGACATCGCCCGGCTTGGTCGAGGCAAGGATAACCCGGTGCAGAAGGCTTTCGGGTTTTTGCGTCGGGTGCGCCTTGCGCCCGTCGCTGCCCTTGATGCGCTCGGTGCCATTGCAGATCGGCAACAGCCAGTCGGACCGCATCTGCAGGTCGTCGTTGAACGACTTCAGCGCCTCGTAGTTGAACGTGTAGGTTTTCTGGTCTTCCGACCGGGACGCCCAGATCATGGTTTCGTGGGCATTTGCGAACCTGGTGCCGCGGAAGTTCGGCATCGGGTTGGTCTTGCGCCACACGATGTCGTTGAGAATCCAGAAACCCAGATCCTGCATGACCGTGCCGACACGAAAGATGTTGTGGTAGGAGCCGATTACCCAGATGGTGCCGGTCGGCTTGAGGATGCGGCGGCACTCGGCCATCCAGTCGCGCGAGAACGCGTCATAGGCTGCGAACGAAGAGAACTTGTCCCAGTCGTTGTCGACACCGTCGACCTTGCTTTGATCAGGCCGCGTCAGGTCACCGCCAAGCTGCAGGTTGTAGGGCGGGTCGGCAAACACCACGTCCACGCTTTCGGACGGTATTTTGCGGAGCTCCTGGAGGCAATCGCCTGCAAGAATCGAATTCAGAAGCGGCGCAATGTCCGGCTTTGTGGCAATACCCATCTGTACGCATAACCTGTTTTGACGCACCACTGACAAACGGGCAGTTTTCAACCATGCCCGCGCCTTCCGGCAGACGTCTGTTGCGTCTTTTCCCTGAAGGCCCGAGCCCATGTTGAATCACCGGGACTCACGCGTGAATCAAATTCTTAATAAATGGTTAACGCGCCTGTGCCGCGAGCGCCTGGCGCACTGGTGCAAACGAGCTGCGGTGCTGGGTTGAGGGGCCGTGCTGCCTCAGCATTTCCACGTGAAATGCGGTGCCATAGCCCTTGTGGCGGGCAAATCCGTATTGCGGCAGCTGCCGGTCAAGCGATGCCATGATCCGGTCGCGCGTCACCTTCGCGACAATGGATGCAGCCGCGATCGAAACCGACCTCGCATCGCCTCTGACGACAGCATCGGCCGGGCAGTCGAGTTTCGGGCAGCGGTTGCCGTCTACAAGCACGTGGTCGGGCTGGTTTTCAAGATCGGCGATCGCCTCGGTCATCGCCCACATGGTCGCCCACAGGATGTTCATCTCGTCGATGCGGGCAACATCTGCGACGCCAACCCCGATATCCGCTGTTGCCAGGATTTCCGCAAACAGCGCTTCGCGGGCTTTTTCGGACAGCTTCTTGCTGTCGTTCAGCCCGTGCGGAACATGGTCCGGACTGAGGATCACGGCTGCCGCAACGACAGGGCCGGCAATTGGGCCGCGGCCGGCTTCGTCCGCGCCGGCCACAAGACGCGCGCCGCCATCGAGAGCTGTTTGCTCAAGGGTGAAATCGGGTCGTGTCACAGATCGAATCGCCATCGCCGCCATCATAAGGCTGAGCGCAAAGATGCGATAGTCGTTTGCCGCAGCCCCGGCCAATTGTGATCCGCCGTTGCCAGCAGCGGCAATTTCATGGTCATCTGCCTGTTGCAGGCACATGCGACCGGGAGGAACCGTCCGCGATGACAAGCACGTCACAGGCACCGGCTGGAGCAACCGCATCCAGTTGCGGATTTCCCGGTCCGCCGGGCTGGAAGTCCCTGAAACGTGTCGTGTCACGGGCGCTGGGCACCCTGCCGCCAACTGGCCTGTTGCTGCTGGCGATTGTTTCGGTGCAGCTCGGTTCCGTGCTGGCAATCCAGACGTTCTCTGCACTTGGGCCAAGCGGCACGGTGTTTTTGAGGGTGGCATTCGGCGCCGTTCTCGTGGCGATCGCAGCGCCGCCGGTGTTTGACCGAAGATTACGCAGCAACGCCGGCCTGATTGTGCTGTTTGGTTGCGTCATTGCCATACAGAGCCTGTGTTTCTTTCATGCAATCGCCCGCATCCCCTTGGGCATTGCGGTGACAATTGAATTCATGGGGCCGCTTGGCGTTGCGGTGTTCAATTCCAGGCGACCTGTTGACCTTCTGTGGATCGCGCTTGCCGGGCTCGGACTTGCGCTGCTGACGCCGGACATAGGCAGCGGCCTGGATCCTTTGGGCGTGGTTTTTGCTGCCATTACCGGATGTGCCTGGGCCGCATTCATCCTGCTGAGTGTCCGGGTTGGGCGCATATTCCCGGGCGGCAGCGGCCTGTCGCCGGCCATGATCGTCGCAACGCTGGTACTCGTTCCGTTCGCTGCCTTCAGCAGCGACATCGTTCAGATTGCCCCTGGTGTGCTGCTGGTTGTGCTCGGCGTCGCGGTATTGTCCACGACCATTCCCACGGTGCTGGAATTTGAAGCACTGAAGAAAATGCCGCTGCGCAAACACGGCATCATACTGGCGATAGAGCCGGTGGTGGCGATGGTGGTCGGGGCGATGCTGCTCGCTGAAGCCATTGAAGCACGCGGCCTGCTTGCTGCAGCGGCGGTCATGTCCGCCGCCATAGGCGCCACCTACACCGGCAGAAAACCATCCTGATCCCGGGCAATTCACGCAACCAGCACGCCCAGCAGCACCGACAGCG
>JBCCVY010000096.1:0-10736 GCA_039194725.1 Pseudomonadota bacterium | reverse complement strand
CGCGGTGCGTGAAGAGGGCGGTCCGTTCAAGTCCCTGGGTGACTTTGCCCGGCGGATCGATCCGCGCATGATGAACAAGCGGGCGCTGGAATCGATTTCCAGATCCGGCGGATTTGACGAACTGAACCCGAACCGGGCGCAGGTGGTCAAAGGCGTTGAGGCAATTCTGGCGATGGCAAACCGGACCTCGGCCGAAGCCGAGATCGGCCAGGACGATTTCTTCGGCGGCGGCGGCGATCACGGTGCCGAAGAACTGCCGCTGCAGACGGTCGAACCATGGTTGCCGATGGACCAGCTTGCCGAGGAGTTCGAGGCTGTCGGGTTCTACCTGTCTGGTCATCCCTTGGATGAATATCTGGCCATCCTGCCGAAGCTTGGCGCAGACAGCTGGGAAGGGTTTCGCGTCAAGGCGCTGAAAGGGGCATCGGCTGCACGGCTCACCGGCACGGTAACCTACAAGCAGGAGCGTCGTGCGAAGTCCGGCAACAAGTTTGCCTTCATCGGGTTTTCCGATCCGACCGGGCAATATGAATGCGTATGCTTTTCTGAAACGCTGAACGCATGCCGTGACCTGCTGGAAGCGGGAAAACCGCTGATGGTGCGGGTTGAGGCGGATGTAGAAGGCGAGGATGTCAAGCTCAGGCTGCAGGGCGTGGACCTGCTGGATGAACGGGCCGACAGGGTCGAGCAGGGGCTGGAGATCTTCCTGGACGACACCAAGCCGCTGGCACTGGTCCAGTCCCGGCTGACCAATGGCGGCAATTCATCGGTGATTTTGAACCTGCGCCTGCCGGATGAGCTGGAAGTGCGCTTCCGGCTGGGCGAGAAGTTTACCGTGAACCCGAAGATCAAGGCGGCCATCAAGGCCGTGCCCGGCGTTGTGGACGTGCAGGATTTGTGACGGCCGGAACTGGAGCGTCTGACACATGGAAGAACTGTTCTGGATCGCGCTCGTTGTCGTCGGCATTTTCGCTTTGCCGATCATTCTGTCAGTCGTCGCTATCAACAAGGCCGAAAATGTGTCGCGCGAGCTGTTCAAGCTGCGCAACGAGATTGACCTGTTGCGCACGGCGACTGCTCAGCCCGCGGCGCCCGAGACGGTGCCGGAGGTTGCCGAGGCACCTGCCGCCAGTGAGCCGGAAACCGACCTGGCGCCCGCGGAGGACTTCGTCGCCGCGACCACAATGGCGGCGGGCAATGCGAATGAGATTGTGCAGGAGAGCGCCGAACCGGCTGCAAAGGCCGCGCGGTCCACTCTTGAGGAAAACCTGGCGGGGACCTGGTTCATCTGGATCGGGGCGGTGGCCATTGGCCTGGCCGGCCTGTTCCTGGTCAAATACATGTCCGATGCCGGGCTGCTTGGTCCCGGAATCCGGGTTGCTCTGGGGCTCGTGTGCGGTATCGCGCTTGCTGCTGCCGGTGAATGGCTGAGGCGCAAGCCGTCGCAGCAACGATTTGCGGCGTTGAAGCCCGACTATGTGCCTCAGGCACTGACCGCCGGCGGACTGGCGAGCGTGTTTGCCAGCATATATGCCGCCAATGCCCTTTATGGCTTCATTGGGCCAACCGTGACATTCGTCGGGCTGGCAGGCACAGCCCTGGCTGCCTTTGCCCTGTCAGTGGTGCAGGGACCGCTGGTTGCGATAGTCGGCCTGCTGGGAGGTTTTGTGCTGCCGGTTCTGATCGGCAGCGCGGACCCGTTCGCACCAGGCCTGTTTGCCTATCTCGGACTGTTGTTTGCATCTGTGTGCGCCGTCATGCGATGGCGCTCTGCGCTGTGGCTGGCGGTGTCAGCCACGGTGCTGGCCAGTTGCTGGGTTATATTGTGGGCCAACGCCTTCTTCACGGCCGGCGACGGACTGACGCTCGGCCTGTTTTCAGCTCTCATCGGCACCGGCTTTGCATTCGCAGGCGCCGTGGCATCGCGCGATGATCAGCCTGCATTATGGCACACTCCCTTGTGGCCGAAACGGCCGTTGCAGGCCGCATCCGCCATTGCGGGCGTGGCGGCCTTGTTGCTGTTGCTGATTGTGCTGGTGCGCGATGGCTACGGCAACGGGGCGCTGATCGGACTGGGCCTGTTCGCGTCAGCGGCCTGCCTGGCGGCCATGCGGGCGCAGCGGTTCGACTTTCTTGTGCTGATTGCCGGTCTGGCAGTGCTGCTGGGATTTGCCGAATGGGGCGGCCGGTTGCATGTGGAAGGCTGGATCGATGGTTGGCTGGTGCCCGGCCAGAATGCCTGGGGGCCGGAGCCGACAGCAGAAGCCGGGGCCTATCTGAAATACAGCGGATTGTTCGGTGGTGCTGCGCTGGCCGCAGGATATGTGCTGTTGTGGCGGTCGGTGCGGCCATGGGTGTGGGCCACGTTCGGGTCACTGGTTCCCATCGGCCTGATGATCGCAGCTTATGCAACCTTGCGTTCGCTGGAGCCCAGCCAGAAATGGGCCTTCGCCGCCCTCGCGCTTGCGGCAGTGTTTGTATTCCTGGGGTCGCGATTGCGTGGTGTGGCAGCCGACCAAGAGCCGCGTCTGGCGCTGGGCATCTATGCCATGGCGGCATGCGCCAGTATCGCCATGGCACTCAGTTTCGTGTTGCGTGATGCATGGTTGTCGGCTTCCCTGGCGGCGCTGCTTGCGGCGACCGGCTACATCTCCACGTCGCTGGGCTTGCCGCAGTTGCGCTGGCCAGCCATGCTGATCGCGTTGGCAGTGCTGGCGCGCCTAGGGCTCAACCTGCACGTGCTGGACTATGCCGACAATCACTGGCTGGGTCGGTACTGGGTGATCTATGGCTACGGCCTGCCCCTGGTGATGTTTCATCTGGCCTGGGTGCAGTTTGGCCGGGATGAATCCCATGATCTGTTGTCGAAAGTGCTTGAAGGCGGTCGCATTGCGCTTTTGACCATGTTTGTGTCTGCCCTGATCCGGGTTGTCGTTGCAGGTTCGCTGGGCGCCGAGCGCCTCGGCCTGCTGGAAGCCGGCCTGCACATCGCAAGCTGGCTGGTCAGTGCGGCAGCATGCTGGTGGCGCTGGTCCATACATGGCGGCTTCATCGACCTGTGGGCCGGACGGATTCTCACCGTGCTGGGGTGCGGTTTTCTCATCGTCGGACCGCTGCTTGGACTGAACCCGCTGTTTGACCGGCAGATGGTCGGCAACTGGCCGCTCGCCAACGCCCTGACACCTGCCTATCTGCTGCCGGGACTGTTGCTCGCCTTCATCGGCTACGTGCTGCGGCACCACTCAACACGGCAGCTGTGGCGCGCGCTGTGGCCGCCGGCCAGCCTTGGCCTGGCGCTGGTGTGGCTGTCCATGGAGATACGCCGCGTCTTCCATGCGCCGGATGATCTTGATGCAACTTTCATGTCCACAGCGGAGAACTACAGCTATTCCGCCGTGTGGCTGCTGTTCGCCCTGGCGTTGCTGGCGGCCGGCATTGCGGCGCGTGTCGCGCAGCTGCGTTATGCGTCGCTCGCGGTACTGGTGCTGGTGGTTCTGAAAGTCTTCCTGGTCGACCTGTCGGATCTTGAAGGGCTGTTGCGGGTCGCTTCATTCCTGGGATTGGGGCTGTGCCTGGTTGGCATCGGCTTCATCTATCAGCGCTTTGTGCATCAACCGCAGGAGGAGGTGGCCTGAACCTGGCTATTTGAACCCTGCCGTCAGCAGAATGAACAAAAACATCACGGCGACGCCGGCCACGGCCAGTTTCCAGGCGTCCTGGCGGCGCTTCAGACCGGGCAGGCCGAGCGGCTTGATAAACTGGATTAGGGCCAGGGCAGCCATGAAGAGTGCGATAAGCTTTGTCATGGCCTGCACCTTATAGCCGCACCTGATGTTCGCAAGGGCTTGCATCGCGCGCCGATGCACCCTATAAGCCGCCCGTTCGCATGCGGGATGGTCCTGCAGCGAGTAATTCACACGTGTCAGAGCGGTCTGCCTCATGCGGGATGTCCCGCCACATAGAGGCAGCACCATCCGGTGCCGGTCAAGCGGTCACTTTCTGTCACGGAGGGACAACCGGAAAAGGAACATGGCACATGGCTTTGCCTGAATACTCTATGCGTCAGCTGCTTGAAGCTGGCGTCCACTTCGGACATCAAACGCATCGCTGGAACCCCAAGATGGGGTCCTACATCTATGGCGCGCGCAACGGCATTCACGTGATGGATCTGTCGCAGACCGTGCCGCTTCTGCACCAGGCTCTGCTGGCTGTGCGCGACACGGTAGCAGGCGGCGGCCGGCTGCTGTTTGTCGGCACCAAGCTCCAGGCGCAGGAACAGATCGCCGATGCGGCGCGGCGCTCGGCGCAGTACTTCATCAATTCCCGCTGGCTCGGCGGCACCATGACCAACTGGAAGACCATTTCCAACTCGATCAAGCGTCTGCGTGAGCTGGAGGAATTGTTCGACGGCGGCGCGCAAGGGTTTACCAAGCGCGAGCAGCTGACGCTGACCCGCGAGCGTGACAAGCTGGAGCTGGCTCTCGGCGGCATCAAGGACATGGGCGGTGTGCCGAACATCCTGTTTGTGATCGACACCAATAAGGAAGCCATCGCCATCAAGGAAGCCAACCGTCTCGGTATTCCGGTGATTGCGGTGCTGGATTCCAACAGTGATCCTGCCGGCATCGATTTTCCGATCCCCGGCAACGATGACGCCGGCCGTGCCATCGCCCTGTACTGTGACCTGGTCGCGCGTGCAGCCATTGATGGCATCTCGGAAAGTGCAGCCGGTGCCGGTATCGATCTCGGTGCTGCCGAAGAACCCGCCGTTGAAGCGGCTGTGGCCGAACCGGCGCCTGCCGCCGAAGCTGCGCCCGCTGAACCCGCACCTGCCGCCGAACCCGCACCTGCCGCCGAACCCGCACCTGCCGAAGCGGCTCCTGCTGATGCTGAGCCGGTTGCTGCTGCCGCAGCGGAAGTGGCCGACGATCTGTCACGCATTTCCGGCGTTGGTCCGGTTCTCAGCGGCAAACTGTCTGACCTGGGATACACAACCTTGACGCAGATAGCCAACCTTACGCCTGAACAGGCGGCTGAGATTGACGACAAGCTCAATTTCAAGGGCCGTATCGAACGTGAAGACTGGATCGGCCAGGCCAAAGCGCTGCTGGCCGGATGAGACTGCATTTAGCGGCGGCCGCATGTTGTGATGTGGCCGTCACAATCGCTGTTTTTGGCTTCATATGAAGCTGTAACGAATTATTGAAAGGTATTGTCATGGCACAGATTACTGCTGCGATGGTGAAAGAACTGCGCGAAGCTACCGGCGCAGGCATGATGGATTGCAAGAATGCGCTGACTGAATCTGACGGTGACATGGAAGCGGCCATTGACTGGCTGCGCGCCAAAGGGCTGTCCAAGGCGGCCAAGAAGGCGTCGCGGGTTGCGGCGGAAGGCCTGGTCGGTGTCAGCGTGGACGGCACTGTCGGCGCGGCTGTCGAGGTCAATTCCGAAACCGACTTTGTTGCCCGCAATCCCGAGTTTCAGAGCATGGTCACCGCCATATCGTCTCTGGCACCTGCTGCTGGCGGAGATGTCGACAAGCTGAATGGCGCAGAATTTCCAGGTGCCGGAAAATCCGTTGCTGACAAGGTCACCGAACTGGTCGGCACGATTGGCGAAAACATGACGCTGCGCCGCACTGATTCAGTGAGTGTCGGCAAAGGGGTCGTCGCATCCTACGTCCACAACCAGGTGGCTCCCGGCGTCGGCAAGATCGGCGTGCTGGTGGCCATTGAAACCGATGCCGACAAGGCTGCTGCGGAGGCGTTCGGCAAGCAGGTCGCCA
The DNA here is from genome assembly GCA_039194725.1 of Pseudomonadota bacterium. Classification (GTDB taxonomy): domain Bacteria; phylum Pseudomonadota; class Alphaproteobacteria; order Rhizobiales; family Aestuariivirgaceae; genus Anderseniella. Next base: position 4,948 of record JBCCVY010000096.1, on the reverse strand, counting down.
TGCATGTGGCCGCGGCCGCACCGTTGGCGCTGACGCCCGAGGAAATCAGTTCGGATATCGTCGAGCGTGAACGTGCGGTGTTCACCGAGCAGGCCCGTGAAAGCGGCAAGCCGGACAATATCGTCGAGAAGATGGTTGAGGGCAGAATCCGCAAGTTCTACGAAGAGTCAGTGTTGCTGAGCCAGGCATTCGTGATCAATCCTGACCTGTCCGTGGCCAAAGCGGCCGAAGAGGCCGGCAAGGACGCAGGCGCTGACATGAAGATTGCCGGGTTCGTACGCCTGCAGCTTGGTGAAGGCATTGAAAAGGAAGCCGACGACTTCGCCGCGGAAGTTGCCAAGGCTGCTGGCGGCGCCTGATGTGCATACAGATCGTGCTATGGCGCGAATCGGCAATTTAAAAGAAAACAGACGGAGCTTGCGCAAGCAGGCTCCGTTTTGCTTGAGGAAGCTGCTCGATGGCAACAAAATCAAGAGTCCTGCTCAAAGTGTCGGGCGAGGCGTTAATGGGCGCCAAGGAGTTCGGCATTGACCTCGACATGGCAGGCCGGGTCGCTGACGAGGTGGCCCAGGCGGTCAAGAATGGTGTCCAGGTGGCGCTGGTTATCGGCGGAGGTAACATTTTCCGTGGAGTAGCCGGCGCAGCAGCGGGCATGGATCGCGCCAACGCGGACCAGATGGGCATGCTGGCCACGGTGATGAACGCCCTGGCAATGCAGGACGTGTTGATTTCGAAAGGTGTCGATGCGCGTGCCATGTCGGCCATTCACATGCCGACAGTGTGTGAAAGCTTTACCAGAGCCAGGGCGCTGTCGCACCTCAACAAGGGCAAGGTGGTGTTGTGCGCGGCGGGTACCGGCAATCCGTTTTTCACCACCGATACGGCAGCGGCCCTGCGGGCAGCCGAACTGAAGTGCGATGCGTTCTTCAAGGGAACGAGCGTTGACGGCATCTATTCGGCCGATCCGAAAACCGACAAAAACGCCGAGCGATTTGAAACTTTGAGCTATGATGAGATGCTGGCCCGCAATCTGCGCGTGATGGATGGTGCCGCCATAGCCCTTGCGCGCGACAATGCAATTCCGGTATTCGTGTTCTCCATTCGCCAGAGTGGAGAGTTCAACAAGGTGTTGAACGGTGACGGCACCTACACCGAGGTGACAGTTTGAACCGGGTGTTTTGCCTGATCGAAGCACCAGGGTTTGCCAATTCGATTGTAAAGAGATTGAACCATGAGCGCCACGATTGACTTGAAAGACCTGCGCCGTCGCATGGACGGTGCCGTTGAAGCCATGAAGACCGAGTTTTCGGGGCTGCGGACCGGCAGGGCGTCTGCGGCCTTGCTGGAGCCGGTGATGGTGGACGCATATGGCTCGGCCATGCCTTTGAACCAGGTCGGAACGGTGTCCGTGCCGGAACCGCGCATGTTGTCGGTCCAGGTGTGGGACGAGACCCTGGCGCCTGCGGTGGACAAGGCAATCCGCAACTCTGGCCTGGGCCTCAATCCAATGGCCGAGGGTGCTGTTATTCGCATACCGGTGCCGGAACTTACCGAGGATCGCAGGCGGGAGCTGACCAAGGTTGCTCATTCATACGCTGAAAAAGCCCGTGTGTCGGTGCGCAATGTCCGTCGTGATGGCATGGACACATTGAAACAAATGGAAAAGGACGGTGATATCTCGGAAGACGAACACCGTCAGCAGTCCGATCAGGTTCAGTCCCTCACGGATGAGGTCATCAAGACAGTTGATGAGTTGCTGAATCACAAAGACGCTGAGATCATGCAGGTCTAAGGTGTCGCGATGCGACTTCCGCGCTTGCCTTAAGGCGGCACGGGGTAAAATATTTTGAGTAGCACGGCTTCATGAAGCGATGAAGTTGGTCTAACACTTTGGAAGCGATCAGGATCATGGAGTTTGTTGAGCCGGACAGAAACCATCCTGATCCAGGGGCAGATTGAGTGAAGACTTTGATGCAGGAAAAAGCCGTGCTCGACCATGTGGTTACGCCGGGCTCGGCAGGGCAGGGGCCAGCCGTGGCGTCTGATCCGCGTCATGTTGCGATCATCATGGACGGCAACGGGCGTTGGGCCACGCAGCGTTCATTGCCGCGTACCGAAGGCCACCGTCATGGCGTGGATGCCGTTCGGCGGCTGGTGCGTGCGGCGATTGAACTGGGCACCGAATACCTGACGGTGTTCTCGTTTTCGTCCGAGAACTGGCGCCGCCCGAAAGCCGAGATCACCTACCTGTTTTCTCTGCTTCGACGGTTTATCCGGCAGGATGTTGCAGAACTGCATTCGGCTGGCGTGCGGATACGTGTGATCGGGGAACGCGACGGGCTCGACGATGACATAGTCGGAATGATCGATGAGTGCGAAAAGCTTACGGCGTTGAACAACAAGCTCAACCTTGTCGTGGCATTCAACTATGGCGGGCGCACGGAAATTGCACGCACTGCCAGGGCTATGGCTGAAAAAGTGGCGCGCGGGGAACTGGCTCCCGAAGACATCGACGAAGCATGTTTTGCCGCCCACATGTATGTACCTGATGTGCCCGAGCCTGACATGCTGATCCGCACCAGTGGCGAAAAGCGCATTTCAAATTATCTGCTGTGGCAAATGGCCTATACCGAGTTGGTGTTCGTTGACGAACATTGGCCCGACTTTGACGGCGAAACCTACAAGCGCGCCCTTGCTGAATTCTCCCAGCGTCAACGCCGCTACGGCGGATGTGTCAATGCAGCCGCGCTGGCCTGATACTGATCGGTGCTCCGGCACCCGGCAATTGTGCCGATGACCAAATCCGACGACAAACCCGCCGCGCGCTTCTTGACACGAGAACTGGCTGTGCGGGTTGCAGCGGCGCTGGTGCTGATCCCGATTGCGTTGCTCGACGTCTGGGCTGGAAGTGTCTGGTTTGAACTGGGCATCGCGATGATTGCCGCTATCATGGCCGCCGAATGGTGCCGGATAGTGCATCGCGGATCGCAGTTTCAGTTTGCCCTGCATGCGCTGGCCGCCATCGGGGCCGTGCTTGTCGTGTCTCGTGCGGGAGTATTGACCGCGCTTCAGGTTATTGCCGCATGCTGGGCGATGAGCCTGATTGCAGAAGTGTTGCGCACCCGATCCGGTTCGCGCTGGGCCTGGTGGGGGATTCCCTATATCGCGTTGCCCGGCCTGGCTCTGATTTTGATCCGGCAATCGCCCGACTACGGCCTGTTTGCGGTGTTTTGGCTGTTTGCTGTGGTGTGGAGTGCCGACACGCTGGCCTATGTGTTCGGCAGACTGATTGGCGGGCCGAAGCTGGCGCCGGCAATCTCACCCAACAAGACCTGGGCTGGCATGGCTGGCGCGATTGTCGGCGGCATTGTCGCCAGTGCCGTCATGGGATGGTACGCTGCGCTGCCCGCAGTGTGGCCGTTGTTGGTGGCGGGCGGCATACTTGCCGTTCTGGAACAGCTTGGAGATCTGTTTGAATCTGCAGCCAAGCGGCGTTTCGGGTTCAAGGACTCTGGCCGGATCATCCCCGGTCATGGTGGTGTGCTGGACAGGGTGGACGGGCTGATATTCGCCAGCGTCGCTGCCGCGGCGTTTGGATACGTACGTGGCGGTCAGGAAGCCGTGGCCAGCGGGCTTGTGGTCTGGTAAGCAGTCTCCACATTGCCAGTTTTTTCACCTTGAACCGGGACAAGAGTTTCAACGAATGAGCAGTTCATCCGCGCACAAGACATTGAGCATTCTGGGTTCTTCCGGGTCGATCGGGCAGTCAACCGTCGATATCATCAGGCATCACCCGGACAGGTTTGGTGTTGAAGCCCTGGTATCCAATCGCAATGTCGCGCAACTGGCAGCGGACGCCCGTGAACTGAACGCAAAGCTGGCAGTGACAGCGGATGAGGCACTGCTCGGCGATTTGCAGGATGCGCTGGCTGGATCCGGGGTCGAGGCGGCCGCCGGTGAAACAGCCGTTGTCGAGGCTGCGGCGCGCCCGGTTGACATGGTTATGGGGGCGATTGTCGGGGCAAGCGGCCTGAAACCGACATTGTCCGCGGTGGAGCAGGGGACCACCATCGCCCTGGCCAACAAGGAATGCCTGGTCTCAGGCGCGGAGGTGTTTACCAAGGCTGCCACAGCGCATAAGGCCACTGTTATTCCGGTAGACAGTGAACACTCGGCGCTGTTCCAGTGTTTTGAAGAGCACAACACCGAGGGTGTTGACCGGCTGACGCTCACCGCATCAGGCGGCCCGTTCCGCACTTGGTCGATGGAACAACTGGAAACCGCCACGCTGCAATCGGCGCTGAAGCATCCCAACTGGTCGATGGGACAGAAAATAACAATCGACAGCTCAACTCTGATGAACAAAGGGCTGGAATTCATTGAAGCATTTCATCTTTTTCCAGTTGCCCTTGAAAAAATCGACGTCGTCGTGCATCCCCAGTCGATTATCCATTCCTATGTCTCGTATGTGGACGGTTCGGTTATCGCGCAGCTTGGCATGCCGGACATGCGGACACCTATCGCCTATGCGATGGCCTATCCAGAGCGCATTTCGGCGCCGGTCGACCGGCTCGATCTGGCACAGATCGGCAGCCTGACATTCGAACCTGTGGGCAATGACCGGTTTCCCGCGATCGACCTGGCGCGCTCGGCGCTGGCAAGGGGCGGTAATGCAACAACCATCCTGAATGCCGCCAACGAGATCGCCGTTGCAGCATTTTTGCAGGAAAGCCTGCGATTTCTTGATATAACCCGTCTTGTAGCTGATACGATCGACCAGGCTGAGCGCGAAAACATGATTGTTTCGATGTCTTCACTTGACGATGTATGGCAAGCGGATTCATATGCGCGCAACAAGGCCGGTGAATTGGCAAGCCGCTTGCACTGTTAGCCTGCGTTGAGCATGGTTGGAACAAGGCAGACGGTCCTTGCGAACCTGGGCTGGAGG
>JBCCVY010000095.1:0-10806 GCA_039194725.1 Pseudomonadota bacterium | reverse complement strand
GGCCGATCATGCAGTTTTTCCGCCGTGTGTTGTTGATCGCAGCAATGGCCGTGGTGCCGCTGGTGTTCGCGCTGGGAACCGCCAACGCCCAGCAGGTGCCTGCTTCCCGGGCCGACATTGCCATGTCGTTCTCGCCCGTGGTGAAGAACACCGCGCCAAGCGTGGTCAATGTCTATGCCAAGCGCATCGTGCAGTCCCAGGGTCGCCGCCGGCCGTTCGGGGCTGACCCGTTTTTCCGGAGGTTTTTCGGTGATGAGCTGTTTGGCGGCAGACCCCGGCGCCGGGCCCAGAATTCCCTCGGCTCGGGTGTGATTGTCGATGAAACCGGCATCATCATCACCAACAACCATGTCATCAAGAACGGCACCGAAATTCGCGTTGTGCTGTCCGACAAGCGCGAGTTTGACGCTGAGTTGGTGCTGACGGATGAACGCACCGACCTGGCCGTGCTGCGCATCGAGCCGGAAGGTGATCCGCTGGTTGCTCTTTCGCTTGGTGATTCCGATGCATTGGAAGTCGGGGACCTGGTGCTTGCCATCGGCAACCCGTTTGGCGTCGGACAGACGGTGACCAGCGGCATCGTCTCGGCCCTGGCGCGCACCCGTGTCGGCGTCTCCTCCTACCAATTTTTCATTCAGACCGATGCGGCGATCAACCCAGGCAACTCCGGTGGTGCGCTGGTGGACATGAACGGTCGGCTGATCGGCATCAACACCGCCATATTTTCCCGCTCCGGCGGTTCGAACGGCATTGGCTTTGCTATTCCGGTCAACATGGTGCGCTCGGTAATCGAGCAGACACTGAGCGGCGCGACCAAGGTTGTGCGGCCATGGGTCGGTGCGGACCTGCAGAACGTCACCAGCGACCTGGCATCGGCACTGGGGCTCAACCGGCCACGCGGTGCTCTGGTGTCCAAGCTGCATCCGTCCAGCCCGCTCAAGAAGGCCGGCATCAAACGCGGTGATGTCCTGCTGCGCCTGGCCGGCAAGCCGATCGAGAATGCCCAGGAATTCAGCTTCAGGTTCGCCACACTGCCGGTAGGCGAGGAGTCGCGAGTGGTGTTCAGCCGCAAGTCGAAACGATTCAAGACCGATGTTGCGCTGGCTGCTGCGCCGGAAGATCCGCCGCGCAACACCACCGTTATCAAGGGCCGCTCGCCATTTACCGGACTGGAAGTCGTCAACGTGTCACCGGCCGTCGCCGAGGAACTGGGGCTGCCGGCATTGGTTGAAGGTGTGGCCGTATCCGCGGTCAGAAGATCGCTTGCCCGTCGCTTCGGCTTCAAGAAGGGTGACGTGATTGTCGAGCTCAACGAGAGCAAGCTTGCTTCCGTTTCCGACCTGCGCCGGGTGCTGCGACGGCGCGACGGCTACTGGGACGTGGCCATATTGCGCAAGGGCAAGCTGATCCGACGCGAGTTCGGGGGGTAGGGGCAAGCCTGGCAATGGCATCTCTATTCGAGGCAGCCGGACTTGAAGCATCTGCGCCGCGGCCGCTGGCGGACAAGCTGCGCCCGACATCGCTGGCCGAAGTCGTGGGCCAGGACCACCTGACCGGCGAGGCCGGACTGATATCGCGCATGATATCGTCGCGCCGGATCAGTTCTATGATCCTGTGGGGTCCGCCCGGAACCGGCAAGACCACCATCGCCCGCCTGCTGGCCGGTGAAGCCGATCTGTGTTTCGAACAGATATCGGCCATTCACTCCGGCGTGGCGGACCTGAAGAAAGTGTTTGAGGCGGCGCGCTTGCGACGCACCGACAAGGGGCAGGGCACCTTGTTGTTCGTCGACGAGATCCATCGCTTCAACAAGGCGCAGCAAGACAGTTTTCTGCCCTGGATGGAAGACGGCACCATCACCCTGGTCGGCGCGACCACCGAAAACCCGTCGTTTGAGCTGAATGCAGCTGTGTTGTCGCGCGCCAAGGTGCTGACGCTCAACCGGCTCGACAGCGCCGCCATGGCCGGGCTGCTGGCCCGAGCGCAGGAGCTTGAAGGCCGCCCGCTGCCGGTGACGGAGGAGGCACGCGAACAGTTGTTTGCCATGGCTGACGGCGACGGCCGTTATTTTCTGAATCTCGTCGAGGATCTGTTCGCCGTTGTCGAAGACGGCGCCGATCCACTGGATGCGACGGGATTGGCAGAGACCATCCAGCGCCGCGTACCGGTTTACGACAAGGGCCAGGATGGTCACTACAATCTCATTTCAGCGCTGCACAAGTCGATCCGCGGGTCGGATCCGGATGCCGCCTTGTACTGGCTGGCCCGCATGCTGGTGGCCGGCGAGGACCCGTTGTTCATCTGCCGGCGCCTGGTCCGCATGGCCAATGAGGACATTGGTCTGGCCGACCCGCAGGCCGTGCTCCAGGCATTGGCTGCCAAGGATGTCTACGACTTTCTCGGCTCGCCGGAAGGTGAACTGGGACTGGCTCAGGCCGCGGTGTACCTGGCGACTGCGCCCAAGTCGATCGGTGTCTACACGGCCTACAAGCAGGTGATGCGGCGGGCGAAGGAAACCGGCTCGGTCATGCCGCCAAAGATCATTCTCAACGCGCCGACCAAGATGATGAAGGAGCAGGAGTACGGGTCAGGATACAAGTACGACCCTGATCAGCCGGACGGGTTTTCGGGCCAGAATTACTTCCCCGCCGAGATGGGCAGGGAGACCTTCTATGATCCGCCTGACAAGGGCTTTGAGCGCGAGATCCGCAAACGGCTGGATTGGTGGTCCTCGTTGCGCGCGCAGCGTGGCGAAAACTAATGCCGGACCGGGATTGATCCAGATCATTTCGTCCATTGACCAACGTGGCCAGTATGGCTGAAGACCCGGAATAGGGCATCTGGCAGGGAAGGAAAACCGATGACGAAACAACCACAGGCAGAACCGGCAGCAACCAGCACCATGCCGGTCGTTCGCCATATAGGCTTGTCTGATCTCAAGGCGGCGTTCGCGGCAGGTCTAAGAGACTTCTTCCGGGCACCGTTGTTTGGTCTGTTTTTCGGCGGATTCTATGCCCTGGGCGGATTGCTGGCGGTCGCTTTCGTGGTGCGGCTCGATATGCACTACATGATCTATCCGCTGGCCATCGGTTTTCCCCTAGTGGGGCCATTCGTGGCGGTCGGTATTTATGAGGTGAGCCGCAGTCTTCAGGACGGACGTCCTCTGACCTGGTCCGGTGTTCTGACCACGGTTTGGCGCCAGAAAGGGCGCGAGTTGTCGATCATGGCGTTCGTTACGCTGTTCATCATGTGGATGTGGATGTACCAGGTTCGCCTGCTGGTGGCCCTGTTCCTGGGGTTCAGGTCATTTTCAACGCTGGACGGCTTCATCTACACGGTCCTGAACACCAGCGACGGGCTGCGATTCCTGGCCGCAGGCCACATCGTCGGGGCCTTGCTCTACACCGTGCTGTTCTCCGTGACTGTCGTGTCAATCCCGTTGCTGCTGGACAGGGAGGTGGATTTTGTCACCGCCATAATCACCAGCATCAAAGCGGTATTGACCAACCCGTTCGTGATGATGGTGTGGGGGCTTTTCGTACTGGCACTGACCGGTCTGGCACTGCTGCCGGCGTTTCTCGGCCTGTTCATCGTACTGCCGATACTGGGTCACGCCACCTGGCACCTGTATCAGAGAGTGGTGGAGCCTGCCAGCAACTGACAGGCCCCAACGCCGTTTTCCCCCGGTTCCACCCGTTCGGCTCCACTTCCCCCAAAACTGATCGGCATTCCGTCCGATCAGCCCTATGCGGCAATGATGTTGTGCTCTGGTCCGTACGGAAAGCCTGTGATGTTTTCCGCGCCCGTTTTGCCAACGACCAATATCTCATGCTCGCGATATCCGCCGGCACCTGGTTTTCCTTCCGGCACCGTGAGCATCGGTTCCATCGAGACAACCATGCCAGGTTCAAGCACGGTGTCGACGTCCTCGCGCAGTTCCAGACCTGCCTCGCGGCCGTAATAGTGCGACAGCACACCGAACGAGTGGCCGTAACCAAATGTCCGGTATTGCAGCACGCCATGGTCTTCGAAATAGCGGTTGATCTCGGATGTGATCCCTGAACAGGTGACGCCTGGCTTGATCAGCGAAATGCCCAGTTCATGGGCGCCCACATTGATGTCCCACAGTTTGCGCTCCGCCTTGGTCGGTTCCCCCAGAAACAGCGTGCGCTCCAGCGCGGTGTAGTAGCCGGAGATCATCGGAAACGTGTTCAGGGACAGGATGTCACCCTTTTCCAGCTCGCGCGTAGTGACCGGGTTGTGGGCGCCGTCGGTGTTGATGCCGGACTGGAACCAGACCCAGCTGTCGCGAATTTCGCTGTTCGGGTGCCGTTCCGCAATGGCCAGTTCCATGGCATCGCGTCCGGCCATGGCCACATCAATCTCCCGTGCGCCGGTCCGGATGACGTCACGGATGGCTTCACCTCCAATATCGGCCACTTTCGCGCCCGATTTGATCAGCTTGATTTCCTCCGCCGATTTCACCATGCGCTGGGCCATTGTGGCCTTGCCGATATCGCACATGTCCGGCGCGCCGAGGGCGGCGATGGCCTGGTCGCGCATGGCCAGCGACAGATGGTCCGCTTCGACGCCGAGCCGGCCAGGTTCGCCAACTAGGCTGTGTATGGCGCGCCAGTAGTTGCCCCGCTGCCAGTCGGTGTAGGTGACATTGTCGCCGAACGACCTGCGCCAGGGCTGTCCGGCATCGATGTTGGCCGATACCGTTGTACAGGCATCTTGCGTCACAACACATGCGTAGGGCCGGCCAAAACTGCAATACAGAAAGCCGGAGTAATAGGCGACGTTGTGCATGGACGTCAGCAGCACTGCCGGCAGATCCATGCGAGCCATGATCTTGCGCAACCTGCCAAGACGGCGCTGATATTCTTTAGAGGTAAAGGGGAGGGATGCCTTTTCGCCATTGTGAAAGCGAAAGGCGTCCGGACGGACAATTCTCTGCAACATGACAAATCTCCAACAAGCCAGTCTCCGGGCCGGTTGGGGGTTACCCATATAAAAACCCGGAGAAAACTCATCCGGGCGTTCAGGATGCCATGAGGGTCTGATTGTTCAACCCTGGCCGGGGATCTGTGCAGCGACGCCATCGCTGCCCCGACCTCAAGGTGCTAGTAGCACACCTGGTAGCTGTGTCAATCTCAATGAAAGAACCCCGGTTCAAAACCGGGGCCTTCAATCGTTGGTATCAGCTCCGGCTCAGGCGGCCGGCTTGTCGCCATCATCCTTCGTGTCCTTGGCATCCGTTGCCGGCGTGTCTTCCACGTCGGTGGCCTCGGCGCGCCTGGTCCGGTCGGCCATGAACTGGTCGAACTCGGCCTTGTCACGGGCATGGCGCAGTTTTTCGAGAAATTCCTGAAACTCCTCATGTTCCTCCTGAAGACGGTTCAGGGTCTCTTCACGGTACTCGTCGAAGGCGCGGTTGCCTGATGTGGGAAAGCCGCCCCGGTACCAGCGCCCGGGGCCGCGCTTGCCCATGCCAAATCCGCTTGCGTTGAAGGCCGCAACCTTGCCCTTGTTCTTGCATCTCATACGTCCGCTCCAGATCATGTATCCAAGTATTGCCAATCCAAGTGGCCAGAAGACCACGAAACTCACCACCATCAGTGCAATCCATGCACCCATCCCATAGTGGTCAATGCGTTCAACGAGTGTGTTCATGTCTCGCCTCTGTGTTTATGTAAATGTTATTAACATTCACATATGTGAGCTTTGTCTGCAGTGGAGTCAAGGATGTTTCAAAAAATTAATGAAGTATCTGACCGGTTTCAGAGCACGGCCCACATATGCCCTGTATAAAGGACGCACGAACACGGTGTTTTCCGTCGCTCAAATCGTCAGGCCGAGACCGCGCAGGTAGACCAGCATATGCGACTCAAGCAGTTCTTCTGCTGAAATCGGTTGCTTGAAGCCGGCCCCGTCGCCGCGGCCGAACAAGGACGCGATGCCGTGGCTGACGGCCCAAATGTGAAGTGACACCATCAATACAGGTGGGCGTTGTCCTTCCGGTGCCGTGGCCACAAGTGCTGCCACCGCGACCTTCAACGTATCGAACGCTTCGTCCGCAGCTATGCGCAGGTCAGGATATGTGGAGATGTTGAGGCCGCTTTCGAACATGGCGGAGTAATAGGCCGGTTCCTTGCGCGCGAACGCCAGATATGCCTCGCCGATCCGCTTGAAGGCGGTCGCAGGGTCAGGCTTGCCGTCATTCCAGGCCTTGGTGAGTGCGACGGAGAACGCCTTGTAACCTTGCCCGGCCACGTCCGCCACCAAGGCCTCGCGGTCCTTGTAGTGCCGGTAAGGCGCGGCTGGGCTGACGCCAGCATGGCGTGCCGCCTCGGCGAACGTGAACCCGCCGGTCCCCTTGGATCCGATCAGGTCCAGGGCAGCAGCGATCAGAGCCTTGCGCAGATTGCCGTGATGATAGCTGCCGCGCGGTTTCTTGTGCCAGTTCATGTAAAGGGTTTTTACATGGACGTCATAAGCCGTCTAGAGGATTGTTGCGGTTATGGTTGCGCGTGAGTATACCTCGCTGCCATGACAATGATGATTTATGCAGCTCTTGGCGGAGCAATTGGTGCGGCCGCCCGTTACGGCGTGAATGTCACCACACCGAAGCTGGTCGGCCATGGGTTCCCGTGGGCGACGATCATCGTCAATGTTGCCGGATCGTTTGTCATGGGGCTGCTGATCGCCCTGTTGGCGCTGTCCTGGAACACCAGCCAGGAAATGCGGGTATTTCTGATGACAGGCGTTCTGGGCGGCTTCACCACGTTTTCAGCCTTTTCGCTGGATTTCGCCGCGCTTTACGAGCGCAAGGAATATGGGCTGGCATTTGCCTATGCCGGCGGCTCTGTTGTGCTGTCGCTCCTGGCGGTGTTTGCCGGGCTGTATCTGGCAAGAACGGTGCTGCAATGAGTGGCGTCAGGCAGATGTCCGTCAAGAGTGATGAGGACGGCATGCGGCTGGACCGTTGGTTCAAGGTGCATTTCCCGCAACTGTCTCATGGCCGGCTGTCGAAACTGCTACGTACCGGCCAGGTTCGTGTCGATGGCGGACGGGTGAAGGCCAATGAGCGGCTCACGCCGGGACAGACAGTGCGTGTGCCACCGATAAGTCCCGACATCGCAGCCAAACAGGAGGGGACATCAAAGCCCAGGCCGCTGAGCGCCCACGACAAGGCTTATTTCCAGTCGCTGGTATTGTATGAAGACAAGCACCTGTATGTGTTGAACAAGCCGTCCGGCCTTGCCGTACAGGGCGGTTCGCGCACCACCAGGCACATTGACGGGCTGCTGCAGGGACTGGCGGCAGACCTCTATGACCGGCCGCGGCTGGTGCACCGGCTCGACCGGGATACCTCCGGTGTCCTGGTGATTGCCAAGACGAGATCGATGGCCACGTCGTTGAGCAAGTTGTTCCAGACCCGGTCGGTGCGCAAGATCTATTGGGCGCTGGTGTCAGGTGTGCCGAGACCGGAGCAGGGCGTGATCGACAAACCGCTGCTGAAGGCGGGCGGTCCCGGCGACGAGAAGGTGCAGGTGGCCAGAAACGTCAAACAGGTGGGCGCACAAAAGGCCATGACCCATTATTCGGTGATAGACAAGGCGCCGCCATCGGTTGCCTGGGTGTCGCTGAAGCCGGTCACGGGCCGCCAGCATCAGTTGCGTGTCCATATGCAGATGATCGGCCATCCGATTATTGGCGATCCGAAATATGGTCATCTTGAACATGATGGCAGTGGCGAGGAAAAAGACGAAGGGTTCACACACCGGCTGCATCTGCATGCCCGCCGGGTGACTTTCCCCCATCCCAAGGGCGGAACGGTGGACGTGAGCGCACCGGTTCCGGGCCATATGCGGGAGAGCATGACAACCTGCGGGTTTAATCCGGAACGGTACGACGTGCCAGAGGCAGGCGAGGAATACGACGCGTGAAACTGATCATCTTTGATTGCGACGGCACCCTGGTCGACAGTCAACACAATATCGTGCGGTCCATGCAGTTTGCCTTCGAGCGCGAGCAGTTGCCGTGGCCTGGTCGCGAGGCGACCTTGTCGATCGTCGGCCTGTCGCTGCCGCAAGTCATGCAGGTGCTGTTTCCGCAAGGCGATGCCGCACAACATGAGCGCCTGACCGAAGGCTACAAGAACGCTTTTCAATACTTGCGCGCAACCGAGGCCCACAAGGAACCGCTGTATGATGGCTGCCGGGAGGTTCTGGACAGATATCACGCCATGGATGATGTCGTCATGGCAATCGCCACCGGCAAGTCGCAGCGCGGCGTGAAAGCGATGCTCGAACGCGAGGGCCTGCAGGGCTACTTCGCTTCCATTCAAACTGCGGACGATGCGCCGTCAAAACCTCATCCGGCCATGATCCACCAGGCCGTACGGGAAACCGGCACGGAGTTTTCCAACACCGTCATGGTCGGCGACACCACGTATGACATGGTCATGGCCCGCAATGCGGGTGTCGGCGCGATCGGGGTTTCGTGGGGTTATCATCCGGTGGCTGAGCTGCAGTCTTCCGGCGCCCACGATATATTGCATGAATACAATCAGTTGGAGGCGTCAATTGACGGATATTTCGGGGGTGTCTCATGATTGAGACCGAAGATGAGCGCGCCCGGCGCCTGCTGACCGCGCGTATTGACCGAAACCTGCCCAAGCGCTTCTACAAGCAGGTGGCAGTTGCAGATTGCGATGCCGGTTTCGAAATCCGCCTTGACGGCCGCGTTGTCAAGACACCGTTGAAACGCCCTTTTGCCGTGCCGTCACGCAACATGGCCGATGCCATAGCCGCTGAATGGGATGCGCAGGACACCCACATCGATCCATCCAGCATGATCGTCACAAGGCTGGCCAACACGGCGGTCGACCGGGTTCGTGGCGATGAGGCGCGCATCGTCGACGAGTTGATGGATTTTGCGGCCAGCGATCTAGTGTGCTACCGGGCCGGTACGCCCGATCCGCTGGTGGCACGCCAGGCCAGGCACTGGGACCCTGTCATGGACTGGGTCAGGCAAGTGCACGGTGTGCAGTTCATTTGTGTTGAAGGAATAGTGCATCATGCGCAGCCGGCGCCGGCGCTTGCCGCCATAGCACAGGCGCTGGGTGCGGAAAATGAATTCCGGCTGACGGCGATACACAACCTGACCACACTCACCGGTTCCGTGCTGATTGCCATGATGACCGCCGCATCCGCGCTGCCCGGTGAAGACGCCTGGGCGGCGGCCCACGTGGATGAAGACTGGCAGATCGAGCAGTGGGGCAGCGACGACGAAGCAGCGGCACGGCGAGCCATGCGGAAACGGGATTTCGATGCAACTCTCAAGTTCATGGATATGTGTTGAGGGTTGCCTTGGCGGCGTAATTCATCTTCAAAGGTACAACATCAATAACAATGGCCGTTCAGGGCAGGGGTTTTTGACATGCAGGATATTCTCAACGAACTTCAGGAACGCCGCGATGTGGCGCGTCTCGGTGGCGGAGAACGGCGCATCGATGCGCAGCACAAGCGCGGCAAGCTGACCGCGAGGGAACGCATCGAGCTGCTGTTGGACGAAGGCTCATTCGAGGAATTCGACATGTTTGTCGAACACCGCTGCTCGGATTTCGGCATGCAGGACCAGAAGATTCCGGGTGATGGCGTGGTTACCGGATGGGGCACCGTCAATGGTCGCACTGTCTATCTGTTCGCCAAGGACTTTACCGTGTTCGGCGGTTCGCTGTCGGAAGCACATGCCAGGAAGATCACCAAGATCCAGGACATGGCGCTGCAGAACCGGGCACCGATCATCGGGCTGTTCGATGCCGGCGGCGCGCGTATCCAGGAAGGCGTGGCGGCACTGGGTGGCTATGGCGAAGTGTTCCAGCGCAATGTCCTTGCCTCCGGTGTCATCCCGCAGATTTCGGTGATCATGGGCCCGTGCGCCGGTGGCGATGTCTATTCTCCCGCCATGACCGACTTCATCTTCATGGTGAAGGACACCAGCTACATGTTCGTCACCGGTCCGGACGTGGTCAAGACCGTAACCAATGAGACCGTGACGGCCGAGGATCTGGGCGGTGCGTCCGTGCACGCGGTCAAGTCTTCGGTCGCCGACAAGGGCTATGACAACGACGTCGAAGCCCTGCTGCAGATGCGGCGGCTGATCGACTTCCTGCCGGCGTCGAACACCGAAGATGCACCAGATGTGCCCACTGAGGATGATGGCGAGCGCCTGGACAGGTCGCTCGACACCCTGATCCCGACCAACCCCAATCAGCCCTATGACATCAAGGAACTGATCCATAAGACGGTAGATGAGGGTGACTTCTTCGAGATTCAGGAAGCCCATGCCAAGAACATCGTCGTCGGCTTCGCCCGTGTCGAGGGCCATACGGTCGGCATCATTGCGAATCAGCCGATGGTGCTGGCCGGCGTTCTGGACAGTGACGCGAGCCGTAAGGCCGCGCGCTTCGTCCGATTCTGTGATTGTTTCAACATTCCGCTGGTCACGTTCGTGGATGTGCCTGGCTTCCTGCCCGGCACCGATCAGGAATATGGCGGCCTCATCAAGCACGGCGCCAAGCTGCTGTTCGCCTATGCCGAAGCCACCGTGCCGAAGGTCACCGTCATCACCCGCAAGGCCTATGGCGGAGCCTATGACGTGATGAGTTCAAAGCATATTCGCGGCGACGTGAACTATGCCTGGCCCACTGCGGAAATCGCCGTAATGGGTCCAAAAGGCGCCGCAGAGATCATTTATCGCGCGGAATTGGACGATAAGGACAAGATTGCCCAGCGC